>CAJCHN010000081.1 GCA_903970285.1 Rhodanobacteraceae bacterium
TCGACGCTGATTCCCTTCTCCCGCTGAATTCTCACCGCCGCCTGGAGCGCTCGCGGCACGACCGCTCCATAGGTGATGACGGTCAGATCCTTCCCGGGCTTGACGATCCTTGCCTTGCCGAACGGGATGGTGAAGTCCGCACCGGGGTAGACAGCGCGCCCGAAGGTCTCCCGATAAAGCCGTTTGTGTTCGAGGAAGAGCACCGGATCGTCGCAGCGAATGGCCGTGCGCAGCAGGCCGAGAGCGTCCTGCGCGTTGGACGGCATGACGATGCGCACGCCGGGAGTGTGGGTGAAGATGCTCTCGCCCGACTGGGAGTGATAGATGGAGCCTCCGGTCAGGTAGCCCCCAATGGGAACCCGCATGACCAATGGGCAGCTGAAGACGCCGTTTGAACGCCAGCGAATGAGCGCTAGTTCGTTGCGCATCTGGTGCATCGCCGGCCAGATGTAGTCGAAGAACTGGATTTCGACTACCGGCTTCAGTCCGCGGACCGCCATGCCGATAGCGCGGCCGACGATGTTGGCTTCGGCAAGCGGAGAATTCCATACACGGTCGGACCCGAACTGGGTCTGCAGCCCGCTGGTGAGCTTGAAGACGCCGCCCTTACCCTTCACCTTGTCTTCTTTAAGCGCAGCTTCGCGGGTGGCGTCGGCCACGTCTTCCCCGAAGACGACGATGCGTTCGTCGCGGCGCATCTCGTCCTTCAGGCAGGTGTTGATCAGGTCGGCCATGGTACGTTCCTGCTGGTCGCCAGCCGCAGGCTCTGGTTCGACGGCGAAGCGCGGGTCCATGCAGCTCAGGTCTTCAGAGTACTGGTGCTTCAGAATCGAACTGACGCTCGGCAACGCCGCGGCGATCACCTTATCGGCAGCCTGCTGAACCTCCTGGTCGACCCTGCGCTCGAGCGCGTTGATGCCCTCGGCGTCGAGGATGCGCTCGCGCAGCAGCCACACCTGCATCTTCGAGATGGGGTCGCGCAGCGCATCGGCGTCGAGTTCCGCGCGGGCGCGATAGTCGCGCTCATCCTCGCTCATGGAGTGCGAATAAGGCCGCACCACGTGGCCGTGAACCACGGCCGGACCGTGGCCCGCACGGCAGTACGCCACTGCCTTCACCATCGCCTCGTACGAGGCGATGGGATCGGTTCCGTCCACCTCGGCGAAGTGGAAGTTCGGGAAGTTGGCGATCAGGCGCGAGATGTTGCCGCCGGGCGTATTCGCCTCCACGGGCGTGGAGATGGCGTAACCGTTGTCCTCGATGACGTAGAGCACGGGCAGCTTGAGGTTGGAAGCCGTGTTCAGCGACTCCCAGAACTCTCCCTGGCTGGTGGAGCCTTCGCCGATCGAGACATACACCACCTCGTCGCCGTGGAATGTCACATCCTTGAACTCGCGATAGTCGCCCGCAACCTTTTTCGCTGCGTTCGGGTGCCGTGAGAAGTAGCGTCCGGCTTCGGCGCATCCGATCGCATGCAGACATTGAGTCGCCGTGGAGCTGGAAGGGCTGACGATATTGAGCCGCTTGCTGGCCCAGTGCGAAGGCATCTGGCGGCCGCCGCTGGCCGGGTCGCCGGCGGCGCCGACTGACTGGAGCAGTTGCTCTTCCACGGTGTTGCCCAGTGCAAGGCAGATGGCGCGGTCGCGGTAGTAGGGGAAGAACCAGTCATATCCAGGCTTGAGCGCCATGCCTGCCGCGACCAGCAGTGCCTCGTGTCCGGCGCACGAGATCTGAAAGAAGATCTTCTGCTGCCGCTTCAGCACGATCTCGCGATCGTCGGTGCGCCGCGACAGATACATCAGCCGATAGAACTCGATCAGCTGATCGGGCGACAGCCCGTCCGGGCCGCCGGCATCGACCGCGGATTTCCTCTCCGACACCGCCACGCTGCTCCCCGAGTCAACGGCCATTCACGAACCCCTCACCGATTTTTACCACCTCCGCACCCTGATTGTCAGATTTCAGCAACCGTGAGGATGGCGCTCTCTACAACTTTCGTCCTCCCCGAAAGGTCACGGGACGACGGTACCCGGCGATGCGTGCTCCGGTCTGCCGGCCCTCCATGCCGCGCCGATGCAGCAAACATCGACAGTCTTCCACCGGAGGTTCGCTGCCATGGTTACTCGAATCGCACTGCAGACGATGCTCTTCTTTTCGCCGACCTTCACGTTTCTGCTCTCGCTGATCCTGATGGGGCCGGCGCGAGGACAGACGATCCTGATAACCGGTGCGGCGCCAGCGCGAGTCGCCGCGAGCGCTCCTGCCGGGCGCTTCCTGATCGTCTATCGAGACGGCCAGATTCCGTCTTCGGCTCTCGGACGGCTCAACGGGCTCGGTGCGCGACTCGCTCAGCGGCATGACGTGCTTGCGATGGACGTCGTCGAAGCGGTGTCGCCGGCAGCGCGCGAAAAGCTGGCCTCCGATCCTGCGATCGCCTTCATCGTCCCCGACCTGGTCCTGAATGCTCACACCATCCGGTCGAGACCTTTCCCAAAGATGACCAGCGCGCCGGACGCACTGTATCACTCGCCGCAAGGTTGGGCGGTGCAACAGGTCGGCGGATTTGGCGCCGATGCAAACGGGTTCGCGGCGGCGGGCCCGTGGAATACCTCGAAGGGGAACGGTATTCGGATCGCGATCCTGGATAGCGGCGTTGACCCGAATCACCCCGACATCGCTCCCAATCTGGCCTTGAACCTCTCCGAGGTGAACCACGCGGCTCTGGCGAGCGTCTGCGACGACGGTACCCCGCTCGACCAGCAGGGGCACGGCACCTGGACCGCTTCCCTGGCTGCAGGCGCCCTGGGCGCCAACACCGGATTGGTCGCCGGTGTCGCGCCGGAGGCTTCCATCCTCAACATCAAGGTCTTGGAGCGCATGCCGGCCTCACCCACTGCCGGTGATCCCACCGGATGCATCGAAGGCCAGGCCTCCGGCTTACTGAGCTGGTTTCTACAGGGGTTGGAAGACGCTATCTCCAACCGCGCGGATATCATCTCCATGTCGTTCGGCACCCTGGTCGATATCTCGACGGGCGACGGAGCGGGCGATCAGGCGATCTTCAACCGGGCAACGCAGGCTGCCTACAACGCCGGCATCGTGCTGATCGCCGCGGCTGGAAATGACGGGGTCAACCTCAACGACCAGCGGCTGGTTGAGCTTCCGGCTCAGTCGCGGGACGTGCTGGCCATCGTTGCGGCGACCAATCCGCTTTGCGCAGAGGATTTGAAGCTTGGAGCGACCTGCAAGGCGGGCCCGGTGAGCGTGCCCTACTACTCAAACTTCGGAGCTCCGCTGAACGCCCTGGCCGCGCCGGGAGGCAGCTATCCTTCGGGCGGCGCCCTGAACCCCTCGACCACAGCCGCGACGGAGTCAGGCTGGATTACCGGTGCCTGCAGCAGCGGCAAGCCATCCACCATCTCAGGCGTTCCAGAGGATTCCGCGCATTCGCTCGGCTGCTTCGCATTGGGCCATACCGCCTACGTGCAGGCCATGGGCACAAGCGCCTCCGCTCCGCTGGTGGCCGGGGCGGCCGCTCTCATCCTGGGAGCGCACCCTACCTGGAAGCCGGCGGCGGTGGTCCGGGCGCTGCGGCTCTCCGCAAGCAGCACGCCGTCGCTCTCGGTTCCCCAGGTCTCGGTGGCGAAACTACTGACTCCGGTCACCAGGTAAATCAAAGGTGTTTGAGCAAAGGAACAACATGAACGATCTGACAAACGCACGGAACTGGGGAGAGCTCTGGCATGAAGATGGGTTTGCGACGATGGTCGTCATCCTTGCGCTAGTCATCGGAGGCCTGCTTGCGATGCTTTACTCCGATCGTATCGACGGCTGGCGCAAGGAACGGAGCGAACGCGCGAAATGGATGCAGTGGAATCGGTCGTGAGCCTGCTATATCCGGCGCCTGAACACACCCCATGCCGCCCTGGTCCACCCGCATCCGGTCCGCCCGCATCCGGTCTGCCCCGCATCCGGTCAGCTCGCTCCGGTCTGCTCGTTCCGGTCAGCCCCGCATGCGCTCCTTGACGGAATGCGCCAGCTTCTCGATCTCGTCCGCGCGCTTGATGACATCGATCGACATGACATTCTTGTTGGTCTTCGCGACATCCTCGTGAAGCTGGGTCGCCAGCGTCAGCAGCTTCTCGGTATCGGCTACCAGACGCTTTTGCCGCTCGTCGTTCTGGGCCTTGGCCTGCTTCTCCGCCTGGCCCGGCGGCAGTTCAGGTCCCATGGGAGCCATGGGATTCGGCATCTGGGGCACCTGCTGACCTGCCGTCCCATTCTGTTGCATCTGCGGATGTCCGAGCCCCACGGCGCATCCAAACATTATTGTTATCAGCACAAACCGTCTCAAAGTTCTCATTTGCAACTCTCCGCGTAGCTTCCCCGGCCGTCCCGTTTGCGTCTCATTCTCAGACACCGTCTGCAAACTTGCAACGATGGCACCCAGCCGGTGATCAAGGGAGACGGCCCATTCTGCTCTTGCAAACGACGCTAGCACCACTCGCCAATGCGGCCCAGAAGGCGCAGCAGACGGTTCAGCCTGCATGGTATCTCCAGCTGCGGCAGGACTGGCACCAGGACGTGATGTTGATGATCGAGGACCGGCTGCCCAAGGTGCTGATCATCCTGTTCATTCTTGTCGTCATCGAACGCATCACGAGATTCTTCGTCAACCGGATGCGCCGCATCGCGGAACGCGACACCATGGATCCGTTTCGCGGCGCGCAGGTTCGAACCATCGCCTCGATCATTCGAGCGACCGTCTACAGCATCCTGGGTTTTCTGGCTTTTCTCCAGATCCTGACGTTATTCAACATCAATGCCCGACCTCTGCTGGCCTCGGCAGGCATCATCGGTGTGGGAATAGGACTGGCCGCGCAGTCGCTCTTCAAGGACATCATCAACGGCATCTTCATCCTGGTCGAGGATCAATATAATGTCGGCGAAACCATCAAGATCGCCTCACTGAGCGGTACCGTGGAAGATCTGACCCTGCGGCTCACCCGCTTGCGCGACGGCGATGGAACGCTTTACATCATTCCCAATTCGCAGATCGCGACGGTGTCGAACCTGTCGCGCGATTTCGCCATGGCGTCTCTCTCCATCTCGGTGGATGCGAGCGCCGACTCCTCGCGGGTCCTGAAGCTGCTGCAGGCGATTGGACAGGACATCCGGAACGATGAAGGCCTGAAGGCTGCGGTGCTCTCGGATGTTGGCGTCTCCGGAGTGGATGCGATCAATGGACGCGCCCTGAGCTACTCGATCTCGGCGCGGGTCAAGATCGCGCAGAAGGACGATGTGCTCCGCGCCTTCCGCAACCGGGTGGTCGACACCTTCAAACGCGAACAGATCCCGCTGGGGATCGATCCTGCCAACATGCTGTTGATCGCGCAGCAGAAGGCCGCGGCGGAAGACGCGACCGCCTCGCCAGCGCAGCAGCCTCTGGTCCACGCCTGACCTTGCTGACCTGCGCCTAGGCCGCCGCGACCACCTCTCGCAGTTCCGCGGAAGAGCTTACCGGAAGCCCACAAGCGAACCCGCTGCACACCACGGCAAAGCTTGCTTCCTGCGGCGGAAGGTGAGGAATGGTCTCGGCCAGCGCGGGCGGAAGTTCGGTGCCCGGACGGCGCAGGCGAACGACGCTCTTGTTCACGGCGTAGCCACGCAGCGCGGTCCTCTCGAGCTCATCCGCAAGTTCGTCTGCGCCCACCACCACGATCTGTGCTGGCGCAACGACCATGCGTCGCAAAGCCAGACCGTAGCTTGCTGCATACAGACCGAAATGTTCGACGACACCGGCAAAGCACTCGAGTGTCGCCTTGGCTTTCTCCGCGAAATCGGCCCGGCCAGTCCATCCCTCCAGACGCAGCAAAAGAGCCGCGGCCACTGGATTGCCCGCGGGTGTAGGAGCATCCTGCAGCGGTTTGCGCCGGGCGCTGAGCGCGCCAATTTTCTCGCCACCGTTCAGCTCCGTATCGAAGAAGCCGCCACGCTCCTGGTCGAAGAACTTTGCGATCGCAGCCTCACCCAGGCGAAGCGCCGTTTGGAAGTAGGGATAGTCTCCAGTCGTCTCCCACGCGTCGAGCGCAGCGTGGCCGGTAAACACGTAATCCTCGAGCACGCCGGCTACGCGCGGTCCGGCGTTCACGCCCTCGCCGTAAGCCACCACGTGGAAAAGATCGTCGCCATCCACCGCTTCGTTCAGCAGTCGATCCAAGGTCTTCAAGCCAAACGCGACAGCCTGCCGGTCTCCGAGGACCCGGCCTGCTTCCAGATAGGCGGAAGCCATCATGGCGTTCCAACCGACATACACGGTCCTATCAATGTAGGGAGTTCGACGCAGTCGCCGGGCGGCATACAACTTGCTCTTCGCACTGCGAACCAGTTCCGCGGCGGCTTCGAGCGAAACGCCCACCTTCTTCGCGACCTGCGCCAGCGGAAGATCGATGTGCAGCGTATTCTTCTGCGGATTGTGATGCATATCGCCGATTTCGCCGATGTCGAAGAACTCCCCCGCGACCGCCAGTTCGTCACCGCTCAAGACCGCCGCAGCTTCGTCGCGAGTCCATGTGAAGTAGTCGCCGTCATCGTCGAGCGAGTCGTCTGCATCCTGCGACGCGAAGAAGCCTCCGCGCTCGCGGTCACTCAGCCATTCATCGATCCAAGCTATGATTTCGCGCGCCACCCGCGCACACTCCGGCTCGCCGGAGCTTTGGAAGGCGTGCACATAATTCTTCAACAGCTCGGAGTTGTCGTACGACATCTTTTCGAAGTGCGGAACCACCCAGCGCTCATCGACCGAGTACCGGTGAAAGCCGCCCGCGAGGTGGTCGTAGATGCCCCCCTTTGACATCCGCTCCAGGGTGACCATCGCCGCCAGCCGCGCCGCTTTCCCGCGCTCTCCATCCCCGCGTCCGGCTTCATCCAGCAGCAGATCCACGGCCGCGCTGTGCGGGAACTTTGGCTGTGATCCGAAGCCTCCGTGCCGCGGATCGAACTGCTTGAGCGCGGAATCGATGATCGCCTCGACCAGGCGGGCGCCGGGATCCTTGCCGCTCCCATCGAACGCCTCGTTATGTTCGATCGCCGCCATCACGCTGCCGGCCGAGTCGTTCACCTCGTCACGCCGCTTTTCGAAGGCCTCGGCCATGGTCATCAGTACCCGCCGCAGTCCGGGCCGGCCGTGGCCATCGAGCGGAGGGAAATAGGTTCCGCCGAAGAACGGCTTGCCCTCCGGAGTGAGAAACGCCGTCAGCGGCCAGCCGCCCTGCCCACTGATCGCGGAGACAGCAGCCTGGTAACGCGCGTCGACGTCCGGGCGCTCGTCCCGATCGACCTTCACCGCGATAAAGTGCTCGTTGATGATGCGCGCGGTCTCGGGATCCTCGTAGCTTTCGCGGTCCATGACATGGCACCAATGGCACCACACCGCACCGATATCCAGCAGCACCGGCTTGTCCTGGCGCTCGGCCTCGCGGAACGCTTCTGATCCCCATTCCATCCAGCGCACCGGCTGGTGCATCGCCGAGCGCAGGTACGCGGAACGCGCATTGCCCAATCCATTCACAGCAACATCCGTCATTCACCAAGTTTAGAGCAGCGAGGGCAAAAGCAACGGCGCCCCATGCAGGCGCCGTCTCGTGCGATGCCGGTGCCTTGTTTCTGCCTCTTACTGCGGAACCGCGGGAGGAGTCGGAGAAAGCGGCTTGGGAGCCTCGGGCGCCTTGGGGGCAGTCAATCCGGGGATGTTCGGCTGCTGCGTGACCACGCCGCTGGCCGCATCCACCAACGAAATGCCGTAGCGGTCAAGGGTGTTCGACAGGATCTGCTGCAGCGACGAACGGTCCTTCGCGTAGGCGGCTGTGGCAGAGATCAGGTTGTTCTCGCCGGTCGCCAGAGTGCGCTCCTGCGAGAGTACGTTGGCCGTCGTCGACGCGCCCAGCTTGTACTTCTTCTGCTCCGCCTCGAGCGACTGGGCGTTGAAATCGCGCGCAGTCTGTGCAGCGATGACATTCGCGCGGTCGTTGGTGAGCGCGTACTGCGCATTGATAACCTGGATGCGAATCTGCGTGTAAAGCTGTTGCAGCCGCATCTCGGACTGGCGCAACTCCATCTGCGAACGCGCCTGGTCCGCCTGGGCAACACGGTTGCGCAACGGGATATTCACGTTGACGCCAACTCCATAGTTCGGCGCATTGTTGCCTAAAGCGTTCCCCAGGACCGTGTTGTAGCCGACCGATGCGGGAAGTGGTGCGTTCGGATTGCAGCCGAAGGCGATGGTCGTGGGGTTACAAGGCACCGTCGTTCCGCCAATGCCGCTTCCCCCGTAGAACCCAAACAGATCCACGATCGGCAGCAGGCCGTTCTTCTCGCCGCGGATGGTGATCTGGTTGTTCTGCATGTTGATGACCGCCTGCTCAATCTGCGGATTGAGCGTGAACGCCTGTTTCACCAGGTCTTCCACCGGCATGTCCTCTTCGGGGAGTCGGTCGAGACCGACGCGGTCGGTAGGCACCACCGGCGCATTCGCAAGCTGCGGGTCGTTCAGGTTGCGCGCGATCGCCTGCTTCATCAGAAGCTGTTGATACTCCAGGTTCGACTTTGATGTGATGAGCGCCTGTTTGTCGGTAGCTACCGCCGAGTCCGAGTTCACCACGTCCAGCGGTGCCAGGGTTCCGATCTCAAGCTGCTTGCGGTTGTCCGCCGTCAACTGGGTCGACTGCTGCAGCGCGCGCTCCTTGGCCTGTTCATCCTCGTACGCGCTCACCAGCGACCAGTAAATGCTCTCGACCTGGGTCACGGTGTAGATCACCTGCTGGCGAAATGCGGAGTCGGTGATGCGGCGATTGTTCTTAGCTTCCACGATGAAGCGCCGGTTGATCTTCGGACCGAATCCCTGCAGCAGATGCTGCGTCAACTCCGCCTGGAACGAGGTGTTCAGCACCGGGGAGAACGAGCTGAACGGGTTGTCGGTGGTTTGACGCGTGTTGTTGAACGTGACGTTGAGCAGGGTTCCGGTGCTGAAACCCTGTTGATATGCCAGATCTCCCGTCCACGTATCGGTATAGGATGACGGGCTGAGCGCACCGCTTGCGGGGGTCGTCGCCCGCTGCCACTCGCCAGTTCCCGTCAACGCCGGGTCGAAGCTGTACGGCAGGGGTCCCCCGCCGTTGGTGCTCAGGACCAAGCCGCCCGCGCCGGTGCCGGAACCGCCGGATGCGCTCGAGGTTCCGCCGGGGCCTCCGCCACCGGTAATGGTCGTGGACGAGCCACCCAGCGTGTTGGTGACCAGACCGGTCGAGACGCCGCGAAAGGTGGATCCGGCTTCGGTGCGCAGAATGTCCGTGTCGGCGATATCCAGGTTGATCCGCGCGATCGCGATGTCGTAGTTGTTCTCAAGCGCCAGCGTCACGGCGTCCGAAAGACTGAGGTAAAGCTTGCCATCGCGCAGCAGGTCGTCCAGCTTGGGCGTATTGCCAAGCCGCGGGGCGGGCACGTTGGTGGGTGTATACGGTGCGAAGGGGTCGCGGAAGGTGTGTTTCTTGAGGTGGGTATAGTCCTTCGCGGTATCCCGCAGGAAGAGCGGCTGAGTCAGCGTCGGCTGCGGAGCCTGCGGCAGTCCGGGCGTGCCGGTGGTGTCGTTCTGGATCGGCTGAGGCGCCGCCGGCTGGGTCGGATTCGGAGCCTGCTGCGGCGCCTGTTGCGGTGATTGCTGCGTGGCCTGCTGTGCCTCGACCTGCTGGCTCATCGTTCCCAGAAGCACCAGCGCGATGCTGGCTCCAGCCTTCAAATCGTTCAATCTCACGTGTTCCCTCTCCAGCCTGCACACCTCTGCGTCAGCGGCTCAATCCTGCCCGAGCCGCGCTTCTCACCTGTCGGAGTCATCCAATAGACGCTTCAGGATGTCCGGCGACTCTATTTCTGGTCCCTTGCGGGATTCCGCCATCGAGCCGTCTCTGCGCGATAGCTCCTGCTACGCAAGGGGCGCTTCCGAGGTTCCCCTAAAAAGAGCGAGCCCATCGAGTTCTTTCCATAGCGGGTAGCTCAACTATAACAACCGCACGGCGAAGGACCGCGGTCGACGCCTATGCCGGTGAGACCCAGTCGGGGGTCCCATGTTACTTTCCAGAAACTGTCATTCTTCAGGAACGAATGCCGCACTGGAAGCTCACACTCGCATACGATGGCACCGGCTTCCACGGCTGGCAGGTGCAGCCCGGCCTGCGAACCGTGCAAGGCACCCTGGCCGCTGAGCTATACCGCCTCGCAGGCGAACGCGTCCTGCCGCAGGGCTCGGGGCGCACGGATGCGGGTGTTCACGCCCTGGGCCAGGTTGCCAGCTTTAGCCTGGACGCGCCCATCCCTCCGGCCAACCTGCTGCGCGCGTTGAATCGAGCGCTTCCTCCGTCGATCCGCGTCTTGCAAGCCGAAGTGGTACCGGATGAGTTCCACGCACGCCACAGCGCGACCCGCAAAACCTATGAATACCGCATCTTCCCCCGGGTTCCGGCAGAGCGCGAACAGCCGGATCGCATCTGTCCGCCCTGGATCTCGCCTTACGCGTGGGATTGCCCCTGGCACATCGACCTGCGGCGCGCCCGTCAAGCCGCCGCTCATGTGGTTGGCGAACATGATTTCACCAGCTTCGCCGCCATGGATCCCGAGGTTCGTTCCGGGCAGCGGCTGGAGCCCCGCTCGGCCGTACGCCGCATCTTTGCCTCAGGCTGGCACGAGGAGAATGGCCTGGTGGTCTACCGCGTCACCGGTTCCGGCTTTCTCCATCATATGGTGCGGAACCTGGTCGGCACCTTCGTCGACGCGGCTTGCGGCCGGCTCCATCCGGCGGCGGTGCCGGAGATCCTCGCGGCGCGCAACCGAGCAGCCGCCGGCCAGACCGCGCCTGCTCAGGGCCTCTTCCTCGTCTCGGTGGAATACCAACCTGCAGCTACGGAACATGCGCTTTCCGATGGGGACGCGTGCGTTGCCGTGCAGCCTCTACCGCTGGGCCATCCATGATAGCCACCGCCCGCACTTCCATCGCACAACTCCGGGTGAGCCGCCTCGCCGCGATGCTCCCGGTTCATCGCGCCTTCCACTGGCTGCATCTGCACGAACTGCAATTGCGGCAGTGGCAACTTCAGTTTCTTGCCATTCCGGCGCCGCCGTTTGGCGAGGCCGCTCGAGCGGTCTGGTTTCTGGAGCGCTTTGAGGAACTCGGCCTGCAAAATCCTCATATCGACCAGGAAGGAAACGCCCTTGCAGAACTTCCCGGCCGAACACCGGCGGATGCCCCGCCTGCTGCTCCGCGATACGTGCTCCTCTCGGCCCACCTCGACACCGTGTTCGGCGCCGGGACGGACACCAGCCCCCGCGAGGAAGGCACCAGGATCCTGGGCCCGGGAGCCTGTGACAATGGGGCCGGGCTCGCCGCGCTGCTCGGAATCGCAGCCGCTCTCCGCTCTGCCGAGATCACTCCCCCCATGCCCATCCTCTTTGCCGCCAACGTCGGCGAAGAGGGAGAGGGCGACCTGCGGGGGATGCGCCATCTCTTTCAGGCGGGCTCCTATGCAGGGAAGATTCAGGCGGCGATCGCGCTCGAAGGCTCCGGCACTGCCGCTGCCGTGACCCGCGCGCTGGGCAGCCGGCGGTTCCGGGTGACCATCTCCGGTCCCGGGGGACACTCCTGGACCGACGCCGATACGCCGAACCCGATCACGCTGATCAGCCGCGCGATCACGGAGCTTGCCGGCGAGCATCCGGTCAATGCCGCGGGCGACGCCCGCACCACCTTCAGCCCGGGCCAGATCTCGGGCGGAACCTCCATCAACTCGATTCCCGAATCCGCGTCCGTCGACCTCGATCTGCGCTCCACCGAGCCTGAAGAGCTCGAGGCGCGCGCAGCATGGATCCACGAGGTCTTCACCGCCGTTGTCGCTCAGGCGCCCCCGGCGAGCCTGGTCATCGAAGCCATCGGGGAACGGCCTGCCGCCGCGCTGCCCGAGAGCTCACCGCTGCTCGACTCGCTGCGCGCGGTCGATCGCCACCTGGGGCTTCGCACCGAGTTGCGCCTGGGCTCGACCGACGCCAACCTGCCCCTGTCGCTCGGCATCCCCGCGGCCGCCCTCGCTGCCGGCGGAACGGGCGGCGGCATTCACACGCTTGGCGAGTGGTACGATCCGGCCGGACGCGAAACCGCCCTGCGCCGCATCGTCCTCACCCTGCTTGACCTGGCCCAGACCAGCGATTCGAACACGGATCAGGAAGACGGGGTGGCGTGATCTCAGCAGACTTCCGACGTCTCGTCCGCAAACCCACTCCGCATGCGCCGTTACACTAAACGCGTGAACGCAAAGCCAATCCTCTTCCTTCTGCTCTCCGCCTTGCCCCTCCTGCGTGCGCAGGACACCTCGCCCAACACGGTCTTTGTCCACGGCAACATCCTGACCGGCGCACACCTTCGTGCGGCCGACACATCCCACACGCCGGCCCGGGTCACTGCGCTCGCAGTCACCAACTCCACCATTGTCGCGGTTGGAACCGACGAGCAGATACTCAAGCTCAAGGGCGCCCACACGCAGGTCGTCGATCTTGCCGGCGCCTTCGTCATGCCAGGGTTCAACGACGCGCATACCCACATGGCCTCGGCCGGCCAGCAGAGGCTCACCGTTGACCTGGACGGCACCAGTTCGCTCGCTGACATGCTGGACCGCATCCGCGTTTACACGTCCTCGCAGCCGGACGGAGCCTGGATTCTCGGCTCCGGCTGGGACCACACCAAGTGGATCGATAAGAAGCTTCCCACGCGCCAGGATCTGGATAAGGTGACCAGCGGACACCCCGCGGTCTTCTATCGCACTGATGGCCACATCGTGGTGGCGAACACGGCTGCGCTTGAGGCTGCCGGCATCTCCACCCTCACCGAAGACCCGCCCGGGGGCAAGATCGACCGCGAGACGGAAGGCGTCTCCGCTGGAATTCCTACCGGCATCGTGCGCGAGGCCCCGGCCATCGCGCTGATCTACCAGAAGATCCCGCCGCCGACACCAGAGATGCGGCGGAAGGCGCTGGATCTGGCCATCGCCGATGCGCTCGCCCATGGAGTCACCTCGGTACAGGATTTCTCCGACTGGGAAGACTGGCTTGTACTCGAATCCATGGAGCACCGGGGGCAACTGAACCTTCGCGTCTCTGAGTGGCTCGACTTCAACCTGCCGGTCGCTGTGTTGAACGAGCGC
This sequence comes from Rhodanobacteraceae bacterium, assembly GCA_903970285.1. GTDB lineage: Bacteria > Acidobacteriota > Terriglobia > Terriglobales > Acidobacteriaceae > Edaphobacter. The sequence goes on from CAJCHN010000081.1 coordinate 13,239, forward strand.
CGAGCGTCTCACCACCCGCAGGATCCGCTTCTGCATCTCGCGATGCTGAAAGGGTTCATGGACGGTTCGCTGGGTTCACGGACCGCCGCGCTCGAAGAGCCTTACTCCGACGACCCGAACAACTCGGGCATCCCGCGGTACGAGCAGGAAAAGCTGAATGAACTGGCGGAGACTCGCGCCGCGGCCGGCTACCAGCTCGGATTCCATGCCATCGGGGACGAGGCGAATACCATGGCGCTCAATGCCTTCGCCGCCGCCGAACAGGTCGCGGAGCCGGCAACAGCGGCGCCGCCACCCACGCATCCAGACGCCGAAATCGTCACCGAACCCGCGGTGCATGTAGCCCCGGCGGAGCTTCGCTTCCGCATTGAGCACGCGCAGGTTCTGCTTCCCGGCGACTTCGATCGCTTCCACGCGCTGGGGGTGATCGCGTCCATGCAGCCCTCGCACCTGCTCACGGATATGAACTGGGCGGGAGCCCGGCTGGGGCCGGAACGCTCCAAATACGCATACGCCTGGCGCAGCATGCTCGACCACCAGGTGACTCTTGCGTTCGGCACCGATTATCCGGTGGAGTCGATCAGCCCATTCCGCGGTCTTTATGCGGCCGTTACCCGGCAGAACGAGGCCGGCACCATGACCTTCCATCCTGAGCAGCGGATTTCCATCTCCGAGGCGCTCTTCGCCTACACCCAGGCATCCGCCTTCGCGGAGTTCCGGGAAGAGCGCAAGGGGCGTCTGGAAGCTGGCTACCTCGCCGATTTCGTGGTGCTCGACCGTGATGTGACCGCAGTCGCTCCGCGCGAGATACTGAAGACGCAGGTTCTGCGCACCGTTGTGGGCGGAAAGACCGTCTACAGCGGGGCTGCGCCGCCCTCTCCGGCACAACCGACCGGATCTGGCACAGGAACCGGTAACCCGGCTGCTGATCGGGCGGATCACGATTGACCATGCGTCGCCCGACTCCGGGTGCCCTCGCGCATCTGCTGCTGATCTTCATCGCGCTGGTGTGGGGATCGACCTTTGTGCTGGTCAAATCGGCGCTGCAGAATGTGTCGCCGCTGCTCTTCAATCTCATTCGCATGAGCCTGGCGACGATTGCTTTATTCGCCATCAACTACCGCCAGTTGCGGCGGCTGACTCCGAAGACGCTCGCCGCCGGCGGGATTGCCGGGTTCTTTCTGGCAGCGGGCTATCAGCTTCAGACCTTTGGCCTGAACCTGACGACGTCTACCAAATCCGCCTTCATCACCGGCATGGTGGTGTTCTTCGTTCCCGCGTTGACGCTCTTCCCAGGTCTACGGCCCAAAGGAACTTCTCGCCCGGGATGGGCTTCGGGGCTGGGCGCAGCTTCGGCCTTCGCTGGATTGATCCTGATCACGACGCCCTCCGGTACGACTCTGGCGAACATCTTCCAAAGCATCGGCCGGGGAGATCTGATTACGCTGGGCTGCGCCGTAGCGTTCGCCGCGCATCTTCTCACCCTGGCCCACACTGCCTCCCGAATCCCGCCGGGGACATTGGCAACGCTGCAACTGGCGGCCTGTACATTGTTCATGCTGTTGACGCTTCCGCTGGAGCGTCCTCACATCGTGGCGAAACCCATCGTCGTCACGGCTCTTCTGGTCTGCGGCCTAGTGGGAACGGCAGCGGCTTTCACCATCCAGAGTTTTGCCCAGCGGCATCTTCCGCCAACCCACACGGTGTTGATCCTCTCGCTGGAGCCGGTCTTCGCCTGGATCACTTCGCTGGCTTTCCTGCATCAGTCGCTTGGACCGCGTTCCACAAGCGGTGCGGTGCTCATCCTGGCCGGAATTGCCGTCGTTGAGTTCACGCCATCAACCCATACGACGGAGATCCCGGCGTAGAGCAGTTCCCCGCTGCTACGCTCTGGAGGCAAGCTGCGGGTGCCGTCTTCCGCGGCAGAAAACGGCGCGAACGTGACCGGGGACCGGTCTCACACGGAGGAGAACGATCCTGGCCGCCACTTTTGGGTTCCAAACCGCGTCTAAATGGATGTCGGACACAACTTGTCGAAGAATCACCTTCAGCAGACGCATCTATACTGTTGCTGATTGCCGAGACGGCCCCGGACGGCACAGAACCAAAGCCCGCATCCAGAAGCTGCGAGCCAGCTATCACATGAGGTTTCACCCGCACATGGAATCACCGAACGCACCAAGTCTCCTGAGTCGCATACAGAACCATCGCCTGGCTTCTGCGTTTACGCTGCTAACCACCCTGACTGTCGGCGTTCTGGCCGGTTCGGTGCTTACGCGCAATGTCGGCGCCGCCGAGCAGCAGCAAGTGAACTCGTCCGACGCTCGCCCGCTGGTCATTCCCAGCCCGGTGGCGCTCTCAAACGGCTTCTCGACGATTGTGAAGGATGTCGGCCCGGCCGTCGTCAACATCAACACCGAAGAGATTCCCAAGAAAGCTATCGTGAACCCGCACGCGCGGCGCAACGGCAAGAACGCGCCGGGTGGCGACCAGGGCACGCCGGATCAGGGCGATATGCAGGATTTCTTCAACCGCTTCTTTGGTGGTCAGGCGCCCGGCGGCGGCGATGACGACGACAGCGGCCCTGGCGGGGAGCGGCAGGCGCTTGGCTCCGGCTTTATCGTGGATTCGCGCGGGTACATCATCACCAACAACCACGTGGTGGATAAAGCCGACCGCATCTTCGTCAAGCTGGCCGGGGAGCCGGATGACGGGGCGGGACGGATGCAGGGGCATCCAGCGACAGTCATCGGCGTCGACCCGGAGACAGACATCGCCGTGATCAAGATCGATACCAAGGCGCCGCTGCCGACGATCAAGCTCGGCAACTCGGATGGAGCCCAGGTAGGCGACTGGGTGCTGGCAATCGGCAGCCCGTTCGGGCTTTCGCAGACGGTCTCGGCCGGAATCGTCTCCGCGAAAGACCGGGCGATCAATGATCGCGATGCCAACGGCCGGGTGAACCAGTTCCAGAAGTTTATTCAGACTGATGCCGCCATCAACCCAGGGAATTCGGGTGGTCCACTGGTCGATATGGCGGGCCAGGTGGTGGGCATGAACACCGCCATCTACACGCAATCCATGGGATCGCAGGGTGTGGGTTTCGCCATGCCGTCGAATATCCTCGCGAAGGTCTACAACGACCTGATCGGGCCCACCCATAAGGTCGTGCGCGGTTCGATCGGTATCCAGTTCCAGGCGGAGCAGTCGTCGGCGGTGAACCGCGTGTACGGGTTCGCGAGCGGCGGCGTGATCGTCGGGTCGGTGGTTCCGGGCGGCGGGGCGGCCAAGGCCGGATTGAAGCCGGGCGACATCCTGGTGACGGTGGACGGACGCCACATCAAGAATGGCGACGATCTTGTGGAAGACATCTCGGCGCGCCGGGTCGGATCCTCGGTCGAGATCGGGTATCTTCGCGGTGGGAAGCAGCAGACTGCGTCGGTGGTGATTGGCGACCGTGCCAAGGTGTACGCCGATCTCGCGGGTGCGGGTCCGGACCAGGATCAGCCTGCGCCACCCGACGCCGGCCAGACCAAGCTGGGCATTACGGTGACCGCCGTGCCGGCTTCGGCGCTGAGCAAGCTGGGGATTGCCGGAGGGGTTACGGTCACCTCGGTGACACCGGGCTCATTTGCCGAGGATATCGGACTCTCGCAAGGCGACATCATCATCGAGATCAATCGGCAGCCCGTAACCGATATCGCCAGTTACAACGCGATCGTGAGCCGTCTGAAGACCGGAGATGACGTTGTCTTCGTGACCCGGATCAAGGGAGCATCCGGCAACAACTTCATTGGCGGAACCCTGCGGTAACGAAGTGAGCAGGAAGCCGGTCCGCGTCGATTGCTGACGCGGCCGGTTTCTGGCGAAAGGTCACTCCGTAAAATATTCCCTGAAAGGCGTACAACCTTCCTCTTGCGCAGGGTTTACCGTCAAGATACTCTGAGTGCAGGTCGGCTCATGATTCTTGCGTGCAGGCCGATACTGCTCTAGAGGGTTTTCGATGAAGTCTGGTCCACTCTTTGCGCTCTGCTCCGCTCTGCTGCTCACCTCGGTGATTCCGGCTTCCGCTACGCCGCACGTCCGTCGCGGGCCCACCGCGCCACGGCTGTTCAAGAGCAGGTCGGCCAAGGCTTCCAACCGCCCGGCAGCGGCTCGCAGCGGCATTGCACCGGAGCGCGCGACCGAGATTCAGACTGCCTTGATCAAGGCGGGATACCTGAGTGGAACTCCTTCCGGCACGTGGGACAGCCAGTCTCAGGCTGCCATGGAGAAACTTCAGGCGGATAACGGGTGGCAGACGAAGCTGGTACCGGACTCGCGGGCGATCATCAAGCTGGGCCTGGGGCCGAACAGCAATCCGTCTCCGGCGGTGACGGCTTCCAGTTTTGAGACGACCGAAGCGCCTGCTGCACAGGCCTCGACCAGCCACTTCGCCAACCAGTAAACCGCCCGCACCGATGCACACTAGAACAAGCCGGGTCGCGGGAATGCCTCTGGGAGTGCCTCCCCTCCCCCCCCCGCATGCGATCGCTGCTTAAGTTCTTCAATCCACTCGACTTAGGGGTGGTTCAAGATGCGCGGCTATGACTTGTCTGGTTGCACCATTTCCGGGCATCCACTTTTCCTGGGACGGCCACAGCAGCCCTGGACAACACGACTGGGCAGGCCGGGACTTTTCTGACGCAGGACTTTTCTGACGCAGGACTTTTCTGACCCAGACTACCAGCGGCTACGTTTTCCCGTGGATCGCGGGCAATTTGCTTATTCAATCATGAAGACCTGGTCCTCGACATCCTGGGCGCTGGTGGGCAGGCTGCCGGTGGTGGGGATGGCGCCCTCTTCCATCCACATCCTGAGCCAGTAGTACTGGTGCATGCGAACCAGACGAGATTCAACCGGCTGCTTCTGGTCGAGCAGCTTGGCGACGGCTCCGGCAAGCTCGTCGCAATCGGCGACCACCCTCATGTGCGAGGGAACCGCCTCCGCATCCAGCAGGCGGCGCCGGGCAGAATCGAGGAGCGTGGTGGTGAGCAGGCCGCTTTCGACCTTGAGCCCGGACATATGCTCGAGACTGAAGGCAGCAGCGGCCTTCATCCTCTCCTGAAAGGCGACGTAGAGGATGGTGGATCCTGCGACCCGTATCGGGACCAGGCCGAATTCGGTGACGAATCGCTTGGGCATGACCAGCGCCATGGCACGCGGGGAGAAGCCTTCGAGCGCCAGGACCGGGCAGTTCCACTGGACGCCCAGGCCGCGCGCGATGCGGTCCTCGGGAAGCCCGGTGTGGCGAATCAGCCAGTCGCCGATGCGGCCTTCGCCGCTGGCGCGCTGGGCGGCGAGCGCAGCCTGAAGCTGGGGGTGGGTGATCCAGCCCTGGGCGAGCAGCACGAGGCCGAGCGGAACGCGGTGCCGGTGGGGCTGATCTGGCTGAGTCTCTGCGCCGTCACCCAGTTCGCGGCGGACTGCGGACGCGACGATGACCTGCAGGCAGCGTGCGCTGCATCCCCACTCGTGCTCGAAGACCGGACGGCGGCGGCTCTTCCAGGGCTTGAGCCAGCCGCTGTTGCAGCCCGGCGCACCACAGATGCGCATGGAGACATCGGGCGCCGGGGCGGGGGGCGAAGGGGACGGGTTGCTGGTGCCCGGCGCAGGGGAGCCGAGAGCGTGTGCGGCGCGAGTGCCGGAGAGACCATGAGACCACTTTCCTAGAAGAGGCATCGGATGCTCTCCAGCCGCAGCTGCGGGGTTGCCACTTCGGTAATGCGCAGGGCGAAGTTGCCATTGACGACGACGACCTCGCCGCGGGCTACGATGCGGTCGCCGACGACGAGGTCGACGGGCTCCGAGATGTGGCGATCGAGCTCGACGACATCGCCGGGGCCAAGTTCGAGCACTTCGCGGAGAGCCAGTTCGCGGGATCCGAACTGCAGGGTAGCTTCGAGTTCGACATCGTTGAGCAGACCGATACTGGCGTGGATGCCGTCGCCTTCCGCCGGCGGAAGATTTCCGAACTCGGAGACGGGCTGCTGAACTTCTTCGCTCATGGCGGTTCTCCTAGTTGGTGAGACGTGCGGGGAGTGCGTGGGACGGTGTCATCTCGAGGGCTTCCATGCGGGCGCCTCGATGCTCGCCCATGCGGACCGGCCAGGCTGCACCCATGGACAGGCCGACTACTTTGAGCTCTGCCGCCTGATGGCGGGGCATGGGCAGGCGCAGGACGGAGCCGATCTGAAGCTCGGCGATGCGGCTGGCCTGCAGGCGCATGGGCGGGAACTGGAGGACACTGCCGACTCTGGACTCGGAGAGCAGCTCGCGAACCCGGGCGCGGACCTCCTCGGCAATGCGCCGTGGCCGCTCCCTGCCGGAGCTGAGCCGGCGCAGGATGGTGTTGAGGACGACGGCGGGAAGACAGATGTTGAGGACGCCCTGCACTTCGGCCATCTTGACCTCGAAGCAGACGCACAGGGTTTTTTCTCCGGCCGGCATCATGCGCGCCACCTGACTGATCGTCTCGCGGCGCTCGAAGGCGAACTGGAGACCGACCGGTGCCCAGGCGACGTTGAGTTCCTTGATCATCATCTGGACGACCGAAGCCATGATGAGTTCTTCGATATCGGTGAGGGTGCGGGGCGGCTCAGGGCGGCCCTTGCCTCCGAGCAGCAGATCGACCATGGGCGAGGCGAGGGAGAGTTCGATTTCAAGCAGGCCCATGGCGCCCAGGGGCTCGAGCCGGATGGAGCAGACATAAGTGCTTTCCGACATGCGCTCGACGAACTCGCCGTAGCCCATCTGCTCCCCGGAGACGAGCTGGACTTTGTACTCGCTGCGCAGCCAGGCTCCGGCGGACTGCATGAGATTGCGCGCGAAGAGATCGTTGACGGTGGCGATGGCGCGCATCTGCTCGTTGGAGATCTGGCCGCCGCGGCCGAAGTTATAACTTTCGACCGCCGACGCCGACGGAGCCTGGACGGCTTCTGCCCGTGCGGTGGCGAACATCGCATCGATTTCTTCCTGTCCGAGAACCTTCGCCATGAGCGCTCCTTCCTGCTCTGTGAGTTCGCCGTACGCCGGATGATAGGTTCAGCGTATAGGGAAAAGCCAGCATGTTGTGGGCCGAATAAACCGTTTGCGTAACTGGATAGAGTCTTTTGTTTCAACAACTTTCGGGTTCAGGAGTGTTTGCGTTTCAATTTGGAACGGCGACTCCGGGGATCGGGGGCAAATTGCAAGCAGGCCAGGGCAGATCCCCTGTGGGTGAGGAGTCGAAGCGTGTTCACCGCGAACACTTCCTCGACACCCGCGGAAATTTGCGCTAGCGGGCGGCGCGGCTCCGGCCGGCCGGAAGCGTGGTTCCTTTGGCGGCCAGGCTGCGCAGAGCGGCGCGCAACCGGACCACGGCGGAGGAATGAATCTGCGAGACGCGAGACTCGACCACGCCGAGGGTGAGACCGATCTCCTTCATGGTGAGCTCCTCGTAGTAGTAGAGGGTGAGGACCATGCGCTCTTTTTCCGGCAGCTCTTCGATGGCGTCGGCGAGCCGCTGTTTCATCTCGCCTTTGAGGCAGCGGAAGAGCGGATCGTCTTCGACGGGTCCGGGGATGTAGGAGAGTTCTTCGTCTCCGGAGTCTTCGGAGCGCTCCATGTGCAGGCTGCCGATCTCGAGGCCCTTGAGCTCGCCGAGCAGGGTCTGGTACTCGGAGAGGCCGAGACCCATCTCTTTGGCCACTTCGACTTCGCCGGGCGCGCGGCCGAGGCGATGGGTCGAACTGCGGATGGCTTCTTCAACCGCGCGCCCTTTGCGGCGAAGTTCGCGCGGGCTCCAGTCGAGGGTGCGGAGCGAGTCCAGGATGGCGCCACGGATGCGGAACTGCGCGTAGCTCTTGAACTGGACCTTCTTGCCATGATCGAACTTGGAAAAGGCATCGATGAGGCCGACGACGCCGGCCGAGATGAGATCGTCGAGTTCGACGTGCTGGGGCAGGCGCTCGTGGATGCGGCGGGCGAGATAGCGGACGGTGGGCAGGTGCTCGATGAGCAGGCGATCGCGCTCAGCGGGCGTCATGGCGTCGAGGCTGGTGGTGCCTGGGGAGGCCAGGCTGCCGTCGCGTCCCGAGTCGTACCCCAGGACTTCGGGCAGCTTCATCATCTCGTCGTGATCGGCAGTCCCATTCAGTACGACCGTGTCTTCGTGGAAGCTTCTCATGGTGGTCACCGTCCCTGCGCTGTTGGAATTCATCTGGTTCACTCTTTTCTGCGACGCTGTGAAGAGGCTGCATTGGCCCGAGAGCTACCCGACAGTGCCGACGCTGCGCACGCGGATTTCGGCGGGAATTTCAATTGGCGCCAGTACCGTGACTTTGGGTACGAAGGGCTCCAGCCAGCGGCGCACATGGTAGCGGGCCGGCGATGGACAAAGAAGCACGGGCAGCGCCATCGTGGAGCCGCCACCGGTTAGCCGTTTCACAGACTCCAAGAGCTTGCGGAGATACTCGCCGTGGCCGCCCAGGCGGGGCGCGCCTTCGCCCAGCAGGGTGGCGGCGAACTGAGGGTCGAAGGTGGCCATCAGGTCGGCTTCGAGGCGCGGCTCGATGACCAGCACGCGCAGGCCGCCTTCGGCGTCGAGCAACGGCGCCACCAAGCCACGCCCGAGGGACTGCCGCACGCTCTCCACAAGATGTACGATCTGCTTGGACTGGGAGGCGGCTTCGACCAGGACCTCAAGAATTGCGGACAGATCCCGAATCGAGACCTGTTCCCGTAATAGCTGCTGCAGAACCTTCTGCACTTCGCCAAGCGAGAGGAGTTTGGGGACGAGTTCTTCGACCAGCTTGGGCTGAGCCTCGTTCATACTGTCGAGCAGCCGCTTGGTCTCCTGCCGTCCGAGCAGCTCGTGGGCGTGGCGGCGGATGAGTTCCCCGAGATGGGTGCCGATGACGGTGGTTTGATCCACGACGCTGTAGCCGGCGGCGAGTGCCTGTTCCTCCAGCCCCTGCTGAATCCAGCGCGCGGCGACACCGAAGGCGGGCTCCTTGACTTCGAGGCCGGGCAGCGGGCGTGCCTTGGGATCGGCGTTGACGGCGAGCAGGCAGCCGGGCTCAGTCTGCCAGCGGGCGATCTCGACGCCGCGCAGGCTGAGGCAGTATTCGCGAGGTTTGAGCCGCAGGTTATCGGTGATGTGGATGGGCGGGACGATGAAGCCGAGTTCGGTGGCGAGATGGCGGCGCAGGGAGCGCACGCGGTTGAGCATCTGGCCGCCCTGTTTTTCGTCGACCAGGGGAATGAGCTGGAAGCCGATTTCGAGGGTGAGGTCGTCCATCTTGAGCAGGCTGGCGAGGTTTTCGCCTCCGCTGACCGCGGCTGCCGCTTCCTCCGCCTTGGCTTTGTCCGCCTTGGTGAGAAAGACCTCCGCCACCTCGGGTTGATCGGCGGGCAGGCGGCGGGCGATCAAGGCGACTCCACCGGCCATGAGGATGAAGGCCAGCCTGGGCATTCCAGGCACCAGGGCGAACGCGAGGAGCACGCCGGCGGCGATCCAGAGGGTGATCGGCCGGCGCAGGAGCTGGGTGCCGAGTTCCTCGTCCAGTTGGCCGCTCGACGAGGCGCGGGTAAGAATCATGCCGCCGGCGATCGAAACGAGAAGGCTGGGGATGAGGGTGACCAGGCCGTCGCCGACGGTGAGGATGGTGTAAGTCTTGACCGCCGTTATCAGATCGACGCCCTGCTGCAGGGTGCCGATGATAATGCCGGCGACGATGTTGATTGCGGTGATGAGGATGGTGGCCATGGCGTCGCGCTGGTTGAACTTGGCGGCACCATCCATGGAGCCGTAGAACTCGGCCTCGCGGGCGATCGCCTCGCGGCGGCGGCGGGCACCCTGCTCGTCGATGAGGCCGGCGTTCATGTCGGCGTCGATGGCCATCTGCTTGCCGGGGAGCGCATCCAGGGTGAAGCGGGCGGTGACTTCCGCGGTGCGGACGGCGCCATGGGTGATGACCAGGAACTGGATGGCGACGAGCGCGAGGAAGAGGACGAAGCCGACGACGTAATTGCCGCCGACGACGAACTGGCCGAAGGCCTGGATGACCGCACCGGCAGCCTGGGTGCCATCGTGCCCGTGCAGCAGGATGCGGCGGCTGGAGGCGATGTTCAGGCTGAGACGGAAGAGCGTCAGCAGCAGCAGCAGAGTGGGAAAGACGGAGAAGTCGACGGCTTTGCGGACCTGGATAGCGGTCAGGAAGACGATGATGGAGGCCGTGATGGAGGCGACCAGCAGGATATCCAGGAGGAAGCCGGGGATGGGCACGAGCATGACGAAGACCATGCTGATGGCGACGACCGGCAGCAGGAACGGCTGCATCCTGCCCAGATTCAAGCCACCTTTTGCTGCGTTTGCTTCGGCCAAACTGTGCCGCCTCTCAACTTACCGGGTTGCCTGCTGCCGATCGTGACGCAGCTTCTCTTCCACCTTTTGCCGATACAGGAAGGCCAGAATGCCGGCCACGGCGGCGTAGAGCTCGAAGGGGATGGACTGGCCGGGCTCGACCGCCTGGTAAAGGCTGCGGGCCAGCGGCGGGTTCTCGATCATGGGCACGCCGGCCCAGCGGGCTTCTTCGCGGATGGCCCTGGCGTGCAGGTCGCGGCCCTTGGCGAGCACGGTCGGCGCCTGCATGGTCTCGAAGCTGAACTCGAGCGCGACCGCGTAGTGGGTGGGATTGGTGATGACGACGCTGGCACGCGAAATATCGGCCTTGACGCGGCGGCGGCGCATGGCGTTCTGCGCCTGGCGAACCCGGCCCTTGACCTGAGGGTTGCCCTGCGACTGCTTCATCTCGTCCTTGATCTCCTGCTTGGTCATCTTCATGCGCTTGTTCCAGGCCATCCACTCGACGGCGTAGTCGAGTCCGCTCCAGGCGAGCGTCACCATGGCGGCGTCGAGAGCCAGCGAGTAGGTGATAGCGAAGGCATGCGGCAGGCGCAGGAGGCTCATGACGGGCATGGGTTCCATCAGGGCTTTCAGCGCGTTCCAGCCGAACAACACCATGACTCCGGCGGGAACCATGGACTTCAGGACGCGGGCCAGGCTGCGCAGGCTGAAGAGATTGCCGAGATTGGTGATGGGGTTGAGCCTGGACAGCTTGAAGCTGATGGCGTTGGGATGGAACTCGATGCCCTTGCCCTGGGCGACGCCGATGGCGAGCGCACCGGCGAAGCTGGCGGCCATGATGGTGCCCAGCGGGAGAAGGGCGGGGACGATCATCCGCCGGAATGCCTGAAACCAGCGGATATCGTTCTCGCCGTCGCCGCTGAGACCGGCGCTCAGGCTTTGTTCGAGCACCGCGCGCCATGAGTGCACAAAGCTGGAGGAGACCTGGCCGAGCACCAGCACGCCGCCCAGCATGGCCACCGCGCTCAACAGTTCGCGGCTGCGGACGCTGTCGCCCTGCCCGCGCGCTTTCTTTTTGTGCTCGGCAGTTCCAGCCTCGGTACCTTTTTCAGGCATGGTGTCTCCTCCTCATGCGTGCACCAGAAGCTTGCAGGCGGAGTCGAGCAGCAGGTTGAAATGGCGTTCGATCCAGCCCGGCCAGACGGCCAGACTGCCGATCAACACGACGTAGGAGCAGAGCGTCTTGATGGGAATGCCGATGACCTGGACGGGAAGCATGGGCGCGAGCCGGCTGACCATGCTGATGGTCATCTCGACGGCGAGGGCGGCGGCCATGACCGGTGCCGCGAGCTGCAGTCCGGAGAGGAAGATGCCGCCAGCCATGCCGAGCAGCGCCGCTCCGGTGCTGGCCAGGATGACCGCGCCGCCTACCGGGACCATGACGAAGCTGCGGACGAAGGCGGCCAGCAGGACGCGATCGAGCCCTGCGCCGAGGATCACGAGCACGCCCACCCAGCCCAGCAGTTGACCGAGGACCGGGGTCTCGACCATGGTGTTGGGGTCCATCAGGTTGACCAGCGAGAAGCTGAAGCTGACGCCCATGAGCGTGCCCGCCATGAGCAGCGACTCGGTGAGCATCATCAGGCTGAGGCCGAAGACCATGCCGACGCCGAGTTCGCCGGCGATCGACGTCACGTCGATGGCATTGTGGGCTCCGGCGACGCTTCCGACTACCGGCGCCAGCAGTACGGTAAGAGCAAAGACGAAGCCGGCCTTGATGCGCGGCGCGATGGCAGACGAGTTGAAGACCGGGGCGAAGACCATAAGACCGCTGAGGCGGACAGCGACCAGTACGCCGATCGAGATGTATTGCTCGAAGCTGTTCATGGTTTCAGCCGGGGCCGGAGTGCTGCGCAAGGGATAAAAGCGACATGCGGAGGCCGCAAAGGATCTGCGGCCTCTCGAGCGGAGGTGCGGGGTTGGAGACGGATCGCTCGCTCATCCCAGGTACCGGTGGAAGTCGGCGAAGAGGTGCAGGGTATAGCTGGTCAGGCGATGGATCATCCACGGCATGCCGGCCATGGTGACCACGAAGACGGCTACGAGCCGGGGCACCGCGGTGAGCGTCTGTTCCTGCACGCTGGTGAGGGTTTGCAGCAGGCTGACCAGCAGCGAGACCAGGGCCGCGGCGAGCAGCACCGGAGCGCAGAGGATCATGGCGTCGGTGAGCAACTGCCGTATCAACTGGACGACCTGGTCCGGCCCCATGCGTCGACTCCTTAGAAACTCTTCAACAAGCGGTCGGCGATCAGGTTCCACCCGTCGACCATGACGAACAGGAGGATCTTGACCGGGGTGGAGATAACCACCGGCGGCAATTGCAACATGCCGATGGAGGTGGTGACGCTGGCGACAACAAGATCGACCAGCAGGAAAGGCAGGAACAGGACGGCGCCGATCTGGAAGCCGGCCTTCAGTTCGCTGAGGATGTAGGCGGGAACCACCACCTGGAAGGGCAGATCGTCGCGTGTGGCAGGACGCGTGGCCATGCCAGCGGCGACGAAGACGGCAAGATCCTTCTCCCGCGCGTAGCGCAGCATGTAGGCCTTGACGGGAACCATGCCGCGCTGGATCGCCACCTCTCCGGTAATGCTTCCCTGGCGGTAGGGAGTGGTCGCCTGGTTTTCGACGTCGGTGAGGACGGGCGCCATGAGGAACCAGGTCATCATCAGCGAAAGGCCCATGAGGATCTGGTTGCTGGGCGCGGTCTGGGTGCCGAGTGCCTGGCGCAGGAAGTGAAAGACCACAAGAAGCCGGACCATGGGCGTCATCGAGAGCAAGAGCGCGGGTAACAAGGTGAGCAGCGTAAGCCCAATGACGATGGCCCACGGCGAGCTTCCACCATGCTCCAGGGCTGCAGCGATGGAGTCGCCGCCGAGCGGTTTGGAAGCCGGTGTTGCGGACGGCTGGGTGGCGGCGAGTACAGGCTTTCGTGCCCGGGCGGGAGCGGCAACCCGCGTCCGGGCAGCAAAGGCGGGCACCGGCCACACGGGGAGGGCGAGGAGCAGCGATCCCAGCACCAGCATGGCACGCAGCCCCCCGCCTGGAGTGGTTCTCCTCCCGCTGTTGCATCGAGAGCCCGCGGAGAATAGCTTCAGCCCCATCGTTCATCTCCCGCGACCAGGACCGGCAGTTCGCCCGGGAGGGAATTCGCAGCCACGCGAACGATCGTCCGTATGCCTTCGGGTCCGGTGCCGACCAGAAAGCGCTCTCCTGCGCATTTGAGCAGGACCATGCGCTGCTTTGGACCGAGATCGAGCGTCTCGACGATGAACATCTGGCGCCGGGCGGCACGCCGCGCGCGGCGCATACCGCGCTTCTTCCACCAGCGGACGGTTCCGATCATCCAGCCGGCGAGACCACCCACGACATGCCCGGACGACGCCTTCGCTGGAACATCCTGCATGCTGACTTTCAATGGTCCGGCTGCGCTTACGAGAAACATGGCATTCCCTTTCCGATCGCGTGCGGGGTCAAGCCAGCCTGGTCAGGCGGATTGCCATACGCTGCTCGACCACTTCGAATTCGCTCCACGCCAGCTGCACTCCGCCCACATGAAGCGGAACGTCTTCCGAGGTGAGCCATTTGCTGCTGATGGTCTGGCCTTCACGCAGCGCCAGGAGATCGCCCACGCGGAAGCGCGGCAGCGGAACCCCGATCAGCAGCTTCAGCGGCAACCTCGCCAGCAACGGCCATTGCGCGTGCTCCTCGACCCGGGACAGGGCGCTTGGCGGGCTGGACTTTTCCCGGCGCTCCTTGAGGCTGGCCGCCAGCGCGGCGCCACCGCGCTCGATGGTCTGGGCGCCGGCGGGGAGACCAGGCATGGTGGGAAGCGCGCCCGACATCGCTACTGGCGCGGCGGCCATTAGCGCTGCACCAGGAATTCCGTGATGAGGACGTCTACCACCTTGATTTCGGGCACATGCTCTTTAAAGGAGGCGGTAAGATCCTTCTTGAGCCGCTCCTTGCCGTCCGGCGCGAGCAGATCGGAGGTGGTTTCCTTGCCCAGGATGCTGAAGGCGGCGTCGCGTTCGGCGGCTTCAAACTCGTTCTTGGGCGCTCCTTTTTCCGCTTTCTCTTCCTTGGGCTTGGCCTTGGGGTCGGGCGGCGGATCCTCGAGTTTGAGGGTCATGGCGATGCGCAGGTAGCTGCGTCCGTCAGGGTCGGCAAGGTTGACCAGCAGCGGATCGAGCGGAACCAGCTTGGTCTTGATGGGCTCGGCGGGAAGCACCACGGTGACCGTCTTGACCCCGCCCATGGGCAGCTTCCCCGACTTGATGGCCCAGAACAGGACGCCTCCGGCGCCTCCGGTGGCGAGCACGACGGCAACAATGACGGCGAACATTAAGGGCACGACCGGGACGCTTGACTTGGCTGCCGCGGGAGGAGCCGGGGCGTCGAGGACTTCTGTTTCATCACTCATGGTGACCAGAACGTAGCATCTGCGCTGCCATGGAAGGCCTGCCTGGATTAGGAAGGGTTCACAAAGGAGAAGCGGAAGCCCATTGCGGGCTTCCGCTTCTCCTTTCGGTACTGACAGGCAGGACCAGCTTTGTTTTCCGCCCGATCATGTCCTTACCGGATCATGGCGATCGCCTCCTGGGTGACCGTGTCGAAGGTGGTGACCGTCTTGGAGTTGGCCTCAAAGGCGCGCTGAGCGACGATGAGGTCGGAGAACTCGGCGGAGATATCGATGTTCGATGCTTCGAGCGCCTCGCCCTCGATGGTTCCTCGTCCTCCGACGCCACCGGTGCCGACGGTGACCGAGCCGGAGGCGTTGGTGACCGAGTAATCGTTGGCACCGGACCGTGTGAGACCGTCGGGATTGGAGACCAGCGCAACCGCGACCTGGCCGACGATCTCGGTATGGCCATTGCTGAACGAGGCGGAGACGACGCCCGTTCCATCCACGGAGAAACCCTGGTACGCGCCGGAAGAGAATCCATCCTGGCTGGTGGCCGAGGTGTTGGAAGCACCGGAGGTTTGCGTGACCAGCGAATTGCCGCTGGCGTCGTAGAGGTTGAAGTTGAGGGTGAGATTGCTGGCGCCGTCGGCCATGCCGGGGAAGCTTACTCCCGTGACGTTGGAGGTGGGCGAGACCAGTGCGCCGGTGGAGTTGAAGGTGAGCGTGCCGGTATTGTTGACCGGGGTTCCTGTCGCATCTCCGGCAGGCAGCGTGACCGAGTAGTTCCAGGTGGTCGGCGACTCCTTGGTGTAGGTCACGGTGGCCAGGTGGCTCTCCCCGAGCGAATCGTAGATGGTCGCTTCGGAGGAGAAGGTGGTCGAGTCTGGCGAGCTGGAGTTGAGGCTGGTCGTCATGGAGAGGTTCTGCGTCGCCTGTGCGCCTTCGGTCGTGGTGACCGGAAGCGCGATGGGCACCAAACCCCCGTTGAGATTGACCGTGCCGTTGGTCGCGCCGTAGCCCATGACGCTTTCCCCGCTGCCGGTGACGAGGTCGCCGCCGGCGTTCAACTGGAAGTCTCCGGCGCGAGTGAGCGACTGATCGTTGCCACTCTGGACCAGGAAGAATCCGTTGCCGCTGAGAGCCATATCGGTGCTAGTGCTGGTGGTGGAGAGACTTCCCTGGGCGAAGTCGGTGGCGGTTCCGGAGACGCGGGTTCCGACACCGACCTGAAGCGTGTTGCCGGAACCAGAGGTTCCGATGTTCTGGTAGAACAAGTCCTCGAAGGTGGTTGTCTGACCCTTGAAGGCAGTGGTGTTGAGGTTGGCGAGATTGTTGCCGATGGTGTTGAGGGCGGTGGTATCCGCCTGCAACCCGGTGAGGGCAATGGAAAAGTTAGGCACGGTGTACTCCTTCGCTCGATCGAGCGCGTTGCAGTTAGGATCCTTGGGTCTGGGAGCCGGGGGCCCCAAAGAGGTTGTTGGTGGAAGGCGTGTTTGCAGCTGCGATCGCCGAGGTCGCCGTGCCGTTGGTTCCGATCGGGGCGATCGAGCTGCTGGCGGAAGAGGAGCTGGACGCGCCGCCCAGTTCGCTGTTGATGGAGATCAGCTGTTGCAGGCTGTTGACCCCGACCAACTGCTGGATGTACGCGTTCGGGTCGGTGGGCTGGGTTGGATCTTGATTCTGCATCTCGGTCACCAGCAGGGTGAGGAAGTCGTTGGAGGTAATGTCACCGGCGGCGCTGGCAGAGGTGGAGGCAGCCGCGCCGGTCGCCGCAGCGGAGGCTGAAGTGGATTTAGCTGTGGAGAAGACCGGGGTGGCGGTGGGGGCGGTAGAACGTCCCGCGGCCCCCGCATGAACCAGGCCTGAGGCCACCCGGCTGGCGGAATGCTTTGTATCCAACGCGTTCATCATGGAAGTGACGTCCATTGCTTGTCTCTCTTTCTGGGAGGGGAAACCTGAAGACTGTGGGAGGACCAGGGAGCACGCAGGATGCATGTCCACGCGAAGACTTAGACCGTTACGTTCAACCAGCCTCCGCTGCTGCTGCCGCCGAGAAGCGCCGGCGAAACAGCGAGATGGCCGGCGATACTGGCCGCTGACGGCTCATCCCAGGGGTTGAATTCGTGCTGTCCGGAGGTTGGCCGATCGTCCGCTGCACGCCCTTGCTGATCTCGCGCAGATCCCGCATCGCTGGAGGTCGAATCTGAGCCAGGGGCGTGGGTAAGGGTTTCGGCCGGAAGAGCCGCTTTCTCCGGTGCAGTGACCGCAAGCGAGCCGACCGCGACCGCGTTGCCCTGGAGGTAGCTGGATAGCCCCGGAAGCTGCTGGCGCAGCGACTCGGCGGCATGCGAGTTTGGGGCCATCAGCGAGGCTGTCACCTCACCGGTGTGACCCAGCTCCGCGCGCACGCGAAGCCAGCCATGCGGGCCGCCGGTGATACCGACTTCAAGAACATTGGGTGTGGCCGCCAGGGTTCTCTGCGTCATGGGAAGGTGATCGAATCCGCTTCGCCCGAACGGATCCGTTCCCGATTCGAAGCCCGGTTCAAGCCGGCTGCCGGCGTCGATGAAGCCGGGAGATGGCGTCGCATTGTGGCCGGAGCCAGCGCCGTGCTGGCCTGCCATGACCTGGGGTGCGGCTAGGCCAAAACCGGCGGAGACAACAGCAGCCGGCGCCGGGAGGTGGCCGTCGGCTGGCGCGAGCAGAGCGGCCGCAAAGAGAGAGTCGGAACGATTGGAAGGTACGGGCGCCGGTTCCGCAGGCTGGGCCGGCGCAGGAGTGGGGCGCGGGGCGGAGACAGCGGTATCGAGCTTGGAAGTTGCGGCAGCCGGACCGCTCGGCACGGAGAAGCGGCGCGCAAGGCGCAGGTCGCTCCTGGCGTGCTGCGGATCGGCGGCAGCCGGGGTAAGCGCGGGCTGGATTGCCGATGATGGGGAAAGATTTGCGACGGTGGGCGCGGGAACAGCTGAAACTTCAGGGTTCGGGAGGCCGACTGAAGGGGCGCCGGTCAGCTCAAGCGCTGGAGCGGCGAGCGTGCTTTTCCTGGTTTCGACGGTAGCTGGCTTTGCGAAAGTGGCTGCCCGCGTAGTTTCGGCATCTCCTCGAGGATCGGAGACGGGTTGACCCGGAGATGGCTGGGGAGTTTTTGTAGCTGCCGTCCTCAAGAAGGGTCGCGCCGGGGCTGAAGCCGAGGGCTGCGGCAAGATCGCGGCAGGGTCGCGTTTGGCTGCCTGCTGCGGGATCGCATCAAGGAGCTCGAGCGGAGGCTTCCGGGACGGGCCTGCGAGCACAGCAGCAGACGCCGGCGATGAAGAGGCCGGGAGGCGCGGCTGCGCGGGCGTGGCCGGGATGCGGACCTCGGAAGGCCGGGACGACGGTTCGGCTGTTCTGGTTTGAGCGTGGGCACCCGGGGCTATAGCCGGCGGTTGTCTTGCGGGGGAGTTCGTTGCTTCGTTTTGGATGGCGTTCGGGGCGGCGTTTTGGACGGCATTCTGGGCGGCGAAGCTTTCCCGGAAGCTGAGAGGTGTTGCGCCCGGTGCGGCAAGGGGGGCGGAAGCAGGTCTGACGCCCGTGCCCTCAGCCGCTGGCAGGTCACTTGCACCATGCGCTCGAGCGATCTCTGAACCGTGCATCAAGGGCTGTATCCTCTGCCCTGGATCAATGCACCTCGTACGCCAAACCTTGCCTGAGCGGATTAGGCGATACTCACTCGGATTTGTCCGGGGTCTGGCTCTCCAGCCACACCCGGCGTGCGAGAAAGCGGTCATCGGAGAGCGCCTGCGCCTGGCGGTCGAAGGCAAGCTGCGCCTGCACACGCGCCTGCTCGACGACGCCGTCGACCTGCCGGCGCTCCATCCGGCTGAGGCGATGCGCCGACTTTACGTCTTCGTGATGAAGCTTGCGTTGGACTTTGATCTGCCCAAGCCTTTTCTGCTGGGTGGCCGCTGCCGGGGCGCTGCGAGCAGCGGCGAGGGTTTCGATCAGACTGCCCCGGCCCAGTGCTTCGCATCCCTGGGTACGTTCGAGGCGCCGCGCTTCGCGCAGTCTGGCGGCTGCCTGCTCCACTTCAGCGACCGCGCCGGCAGCGCCACGCTCCTGCATGGCATGCAGCCGCTCCACCATGGCGTAGAGCTTGGCCAGACGTTCGAGACCGCGGACCGCCAACTCAGAGCACCATCTCTTCCAGACGGGTGACGCTTTCATCCAAAGTCGTTTTTTCGTCGCTTTGCTGCGCGCAGTAGCGCAGCAGCGGAGCCCTGGCCGCGACAGCGCGATCGAGTTCGGGGTCGAGGCCAGGCTTGTAGGCACCCACCTTCAGCAAATCCTCGTTGCGTGCGTACTCGGCCAGCAGGCTCCGCGCCAGCCCGGCGTGCTGGCGATGCTCCCGAGTGGTCACGGCAGGCATAAGCCGGCTCAAAGAGTCGAGCACGCTGACCGGAGGATAGTGCCCGGCGCTGGCCATCTGGCGCGAGAGGACGATGTGTCCGTCGAGGAACGAACGGACTGCATCGACCACAGGATCCTGCTGGTCGTCGCCTTCCATCAGGACGGTATAGAAGGCGGTGATGCTGCCGTTCTCGAAGTTTCCCGCGCGCTCGATCAGCTTGGCCAGCCGGGTGAAGACACTGGGGGTGTAGCCTTTGCTGGCGGGCGGTTCGCCGGCGGCGAGACCGACCTCCCGCGCCGCCATGGCGTAGCGCGTGAGCGAGTCGAGAATCAGCAGGACGTGTTTGCCGCGGCGCGCGTGGAACTCTGCCACCGAGGTGGCCGCCATGGCTGCCCGCATGCGCAGCAACGGGCTCTGATCGCTGGTGGAGACCAGGACCACGGCACGCTTACGGCCTTCGACGCCAAGCGCGTCTTCAACAAACTCGCGGACCTCTCGTCCTCTTTCTCCCACCAGTCCGACGACCGTCAGATCGGCGGCCGTATTGCGCGTCATCATGCCGATCAGCGTGCTCTTGCCGACGCCTGAGCCGCCGAAGATGCCCACACGCTGACCGCGCCCGACGGTAAGCAAACCATCAATGACACGAAGTCCGGTCTGCAGCGGCTCCCGGATGGGCTCGCGCTCCATCGGTGTAGGGGCCGCGCCATCGAGCGGCCAGAGCTCGCGCACGCGCGGGCGCGCGAGACCGTCCAGCGGCTCTCCAAGAGCGTTCAGAATGCGTCCCTGCATCTGCTCGCCGACGGCGATGGCGGGCAGCGATCCCAGTGCCTGCACGCCATCTCCATACTGGATGCCCTGGGTTTCGCCCAAGGGCATGGAGATCACATGCTTGCCGCGAAAGCCGATGACCTCGCCGGGATGGCGGCGGCCGGTGCTGTCCTTCACCTCGCAGCACTCGCCCACCGAGCACAGCGGGCCTTCGGACTCGACGGTTTGACCGGTGGCCTGCACCACCCTGCCGATCCAACGCCAGGCGGGACGGGTTGCGAGGGTGGCGAAGTAGGCCCCGAGATTGGCCGAGCCGAGGCGTTCATGTCCTTCCGGCATGGTCAATTCCCCTGCACTTGCATGAGTTCGCCGAAGCCGCGAGCCACTTCTTCGAGCTGAGCTTCCACGCCCAACTCCACCTGGCCTACGTTGGTCTCGAGGGTGCATCCGCCGGCCTGCATGCGTTCGTCGGCGATGACGGTGACGCGATCCGCCGTCTGGTCCTCAAACATCGCGGTCCAGGCTGCGAGGTCCTCTTCCGGCACGCGCAAGATGGTAGCGCTGCCATCCTGTACGCGGGCCAATGCGGCTTTGACCGACGCGCGCAGCGGCAAGCCTTCGCACTCTGCGTCGCGCGCCAGAATCTTCTTGGCTACCGCCAGCGCCAGCTTGACGACCTGACTCTCGGCGGCGGCGAAGAAGCGCTGGCGATCCCGCGCGAACTCGAGGCGCAGCCGCTCGACCCGGCTGCGCTCCTGCATGACTCCCTCGGCAAGCTCCGCTTCAAAGGCAGATCGCGCGTGGATCCGCTCCTCCTGCCGCGCTTGAGCGATGCGCTGGGCGACTTCGAGCTCGAGTTTGTCGGCCTGGTGCGGAAGTTCCTGCTCCCGGTCGCCGGGCTCAGGGGAGGCAGGCTCGGGGGCGGCTTCGGTGCCCATTTCGTGCAACTCGGGAAAGGTCATGTCGGAGACGGCATGTTGCGTTCCGCCGACGTCCGACGCCATCAGATCGGCGATGGAGACCACGGCCGTGCGCGCCAGCAGGTCGTCGACGCGGCGGCCGGGATTGGCGGCTCTGCGGCCACCGGCTGGCGGATCAGACCGAGAGGTCATTGTCGGTCTCCATCTTCAACACCATCTTGCCCTCGGCCTCCAGCTTGTTGGCGAGAATCAGCAACTCCTGCTGTGCGGCGCTCACATCTTTTGCGCGCACCGGACCGAGCGATTCCATATCTTCCTTGAGCATTTCGGCCGCGCGGGAGCTCATCGCCTTGTACATGTGCGCCCGCACATTCTCACGTCCGCCCTTCAACGCCATTGCCAGCATCTTCTTGTCCGCGGCGCCAACCAGCTCGCGAACACTCGCCTGGGGAACCGTCAGAAGATCGTCGAAGGTGAACATCAGGGCGCGGATATCGGTTGCG
Source organism: Rhodanobacteraceae bacterium (assembly GCA_903970285.1). Taxonomy (GTDB): domain Bacteria; phylum Acidobacteriota; class Terriglobia; order Terriglobales; family Acidobacteriaceae; genus Edaphobacter. Next base: position 34,672 of record CAJCHN010000081.1, read on the forward strand.
ACCTTCGGGGCCTTCTGCTCGATGGCTTCGAGAATGCCCTTTGTGGTGGCTGGCTCAATGCGATTCAGCAGGTCGGCGACGGATTTGTAACCGGCATAGTTCTTGCGGCCGGAAGAACCGACGGAGTCCATGCGGCGCGCCAGCACCAAGGCTACTTTCTGCGCCATCTCTGGCGAAAACTGCCGCATCTCGGCCAGGCGCTGGATCACTTCGACGCGCATCGCGGCTCCGAGGTTCATCAGCACGGTCGAGCCCTTCTTGGCGTCGAGATGCGCCAGCACCAGCGCCACAGTCTGCGGATGTTCATTTTCGAGGAACTTGCTCAGCTGCTGTGGCTCAAGCTTCTGCAGGGTTGCGAGGTCGCCGACAGAGTTGTCCGTCCCGGCCTGCACCTGTGCCAGCATGCCCTGGGCGCGTACCGGTCCGAAGGCTTCGGTGAGCAGCTTCAGCGCGTAGTCGGGACCGCCGCGCAGGACGTACTCATCCGCCTCGAGCAGGCTGTGGAACTCGGTCAGAACACGCTTCAGCTCCGCGGAAGTCACCTCGCCCATCAGGGTGATCTCTTCGGTGAGCTTCTGCGCCTCCGCTTCGCCCAGATTCTGGAATAACGAAGTGGCCAGCTCATCCTCAAGTCCCATCATCAGGATCGCTGCCTTGCGCAGACCGGGAATCGGCTCCAGAACAAGTTCCTCGCCTGCAGGCTTGCCCTTTCCGGCGGCCGCCAAGGGAGCCGGCGCTGCTACGCGGGTTGCCATGGCAGTCTCTGCTGCCTTCGCGGGTGGAGCCATTACGCACTCTCCTGCGGGCCGACGATCCAGTTCTCGAGCAGGCGTGTGCTCTGCACCGGCTTGCGCCGGATATGCTCTGCCACCTGCTCCACCACCACCTGGCTCACCTGTTCTCCGGCGGCTTCGGCAGCGGCGGCCGCGCCGGCGGTCAGAGCCTCAGCGGTCTGTCCGCCGCCCATGGCTACACGTCCCGCCGCGCCGGCCTTGAGTGCCGGCGGTTCTTTGAGCGCGAGCACCACCTGCCGAGCGACCGGCCGCAGCACCAGCATGACGACCAGCAGACCGATAAAGGCCATCATGACAGCACGCGCTGCTCCCGGTTCCGCATGCAACAACGTCCTTCCCTGATCGACGACCTTTTCCACTCCCGTCAGCGGAGCCTCCGGGACGTTCGATCCAAAGCTCACGTTCTCGACCACAACTGCGTCGCCCCGCTTCACGTCGTACCCTACGGCGGCCTGAGCCAGACCTTCGATCCGGCGCATCTCTTCGGCGTTCCTCGGCTTCCACACCGTGTGCTGCAGTTTGCCGACGCCTTCCGTGGTCATGCGGTCGTTGACGACGACAGCCACGGTCATGCGGCGCAGGCGTCCCGGCGCGTCCTCGCGATGCAAGGTGTGCTTGGTTACCGCGTAGGTGCCACTCTCTTCCTTTGTCGTCTGGTTCGAGCCGAATCCGCGCTCCGGATACACCGGCAGCGCATCTTTCGGCTGCTGCAGCAAGGGAGGAACGCCGGGCGCGGCGGCTGCCGCACTTCCCTGCACGGCGCCGACCGGAGCCGCCGCCGGCGTGTTGCTTGCGGTTCCCGGAACTCCGGAGGCCCTGGCTGCAGCGCCGTTCGCCTGCTCGTTCTTCTGGAGAGAAAGCGTTGCGGTCAGCGTGGGATCGTAGACTTCGTCGACACGATCCTCCGCACCCTCGTCATAGGCTGCGTTCACTACCGCCCGGACGTTGCCGACGCCCACCAGGGGCTCCAGCATGGCGACCAGCTTGGCTTCGAGCGCCTGTTCAGCATCGCCTTCATGCGCATCCTTGCCCCGGGGCTGCAGGTCGAGCCGCCCATCGGCATCCACCAGGGTGACGTTTTCAGATGAGAGATTCTCGACCGCGCCGGCCACCAACCGCCGGATCGCCTCCACCTGCTCCGGCTGCAGGCTGGAGCTCTTCAGCTTGAGCACGACGGAGGCCTTGGCGACCTTCTGCTCCTGGGTGAACAGACCCTCCGCCGGAAGCACCAGGTGAACCCGAGCCGACTTCACTTCGGCCAGCGAACCGATGGTATGTTCCAGTTCGCCTTCGAGCGCGCGCTGGTAGTTTACCTTTTCGTCGAACTCGCTGCCGACCCAGTTCGGCTTGTCGAAGAGCTCGAAGCCCAGCCGGCCGGTCTGCGGCATGCCCTTGGCGGCAACCTCCATGCGCGCCTTGTCCAGCAGGTCAGACGGCACTTCAATCCCACTCTGATCGCCGTTGGTGCGGAAGGCGATGCCAGCGGCACCGAGCTCCTGGGTGACGGTCGCGGCATCGCGCGCCTCAAGTCCTGTATACAGCACCCGCCAGTCCGGGCGATTGGCATACCAGGAGAGCGCGGCAATGACCGCCGCAAGCATCAACCCGCCAACGCCCAGCCATGTGCGTTTCTTCGGCGGCATGGCCTGCAGCACCTTCTGGCCCCGCGCGATGACCGCGAGTGCCTGTCCCCCTGCGCCCGACTTGTCTGCCTTGCCTGTCTCTGCCATGGTCTCCTGCCCGGAATTCACGTGCCTGCTGTTGGTCTCGGCCACCGTTCAGGAGCGGTTGGCGGGAAGACTCTTTCAGAACTGCATCTGCATCATCTGCTGGTAGGCTCCGACAGCCTTGTTTCTGACCTGCAGCGCAAGTTCGAACGCGATATCCGCCTTCTGCGTCGCGATCATCGCCTCATGCACGTCGACGCCGGTGCCGCTGAGCAGCCCGGAGACAGCCTGCTGCGCCTTGCTGCTCAGGTCTCCCGTTTCCGCCACCATGGTCTTCAACATGCCACCGAACGGTGCGGGAGCCGCCGGCTGCGCAGGTCCGGCGAGGTTTGAGCTTCCCCGCGCAATCCCAATGAGTCCCTCGATTGCTGCCATTGCGTCCTCCTACTTCATCAGGTCGAGCGAGTTGGACAGCATGCCTTTTTCGGCCTGGACCGCTGCCACATTCATCCCGTAGCTTCGGCTGGCGCCCATCAGATCCACCATCTCGGTGAGGGGATTGATATCCGGATACGCCACATACCCGTCGCTGCCCGCATCCGGATGGGTGGGGTCGAAGCGCATCAGGGGCGAACCCTGGTCCTCGATCACGCCCGAGACCTCGACGCCGCCCCGCGCCGCGGAACCCGTTCCTTGCATCGTCAACGGCTTGAGCAGACCGGCGGACGGAAAAGCCGGCGAAGCGTGGCCCAGCAGCGAAGCGCCGAAGCTGCTGCTCTCCGCCTCCGAAAACACGACGTGGTGGCGGCGGTAAGGGCCGCCGTCCGGCGTCCGCGTCGTCTCCGCGTTGGCCATATTGGCCGCAACCACTTCGGCGCGCACCCGCTGCGCCTTCAGGGCCGACGAACTCACATCCAACATTCCCAACAGATTCATCGCAGCTCCCGCGAGCTTCCGCCCGCATTATTTGTCGGCATGGATGGCCGACATCATGGTGCCGAACTCATGCTTCAACAGCGAGATTCCCATGCGAAACTGCAGCTGCGACTTCGCCAGCAGCATGGTTTCGCGATCGATCGAGACCGTGTTTCCGTCCGGCCGCCCGACCAGGCCATCCACCTCGGCCGCCCTGGGACCCGCATAGTCCGCGCTTCCGGAGCTCTGCAGCGCCGAGGCAAACTCCTGCTCGAAGTCGAAGCCCTGCGTCTTGTATCCAGGAGTGTCGATGTTCGCCATGTTGCCGGCGGTCAGCTTCATCTGGTCCGCGGCCAGATCCAGGTACCGCCCGATTGCATCCGCCATTCCGGTCATCACCGCCATCACCATACCCTCGCACCGGAAGCAATGCATCCCAGAGTCCAATCCGGCGAGGGACGGATGAGAGGCGTCCAATCCGGCTGGAGTCAGGAGGAGGTTGTGGTTCGGGGCTGCAGTCGTCCGGACACAAAAAGCCGCCTCTAAATTCCGAGGCGGCTGCCCTAAACCTTTAGAAATCCTGTGTGAGGACGGCGGGAAGCTGTTTCCCGGGACGGCCGAGCTTGCTGCCAGCCCGGCGAGGCTCATGAATCGACAGTGCCTTCGCACGGAGCGGCCGGTCTTCGGCATCGTCTCTTCTCTCTCTTCACCGGCAGGTCTTAGATCTTGAGTGGCGTCCAGGAACACCGGCTCCGGCGCCTACTTGCGGGCGCGCGCCCTCCAACGAATGTCTTCGACGGATATCTCCGGGGCATCTCCCGCGAGAATGGCTCCGCGCTCGAGAACATGCAGCAACTCGCGCACGTTCCCAGGCCAGGAATAGGTACCCAGCTTCGCCATGGCCCCGGCGGAGAGACACTTGCGCGGCATCTCGCGCCCCATCGACTCCAAAAAGAAAGCCACCAGGAGCGGTATGTCCTCGAGGCGCTCCCGCAGCGGCGGCACTTCCAGCGGAAACACGGCGAGGCGGTGATACAAGTCGAGGCGGAACGTGCCGGCCTCCGCACGTTCCTCGAGGTGCTGATGGGTGGCCGCGATGACGCGAACATCCACCCGCATGGTCTCGTTGTCGCCGACCCGCTGCAGCTCGCCGCACTCCAGGAAGCGCAGCATCTTGGCCTGCAGCGCCATGGGCATCTCGCCGATCTCGTCGAGGAAGAGCGTGCCTCCGTGCGCGGCCTCGATGCGGCCGGTGCGCGACTGGACCGCGCCGGTAAACGCGCCGCGGGTATGGCCGAACAACTCTGCTTCCAGCAGCGATTCGGGAATGGCTGCGCAGTTCAGGACAGTAAACGTCTTGGCCGAACGCGCGCTCAGACGATGCACCGCCCTCGCCACGACCTCTTTGCCGGTTCCGGTTTCGCCCTCGATGAGGACGGTCGCGCTGCGCGGGGCCACCAGGCGAACCAGACGCGCCAACTCGCGCATGCAGGCGCTCTCTCCAATCATCTCCGGCAGCATTTCGGAAGGTCGCACACCGGTCGAGGCCTGCGAGGGCATTTCGAGCGCACGCCCCATCACCTCGGCCACCACCGATTCCACGGCTTGCGGCACGCTCTCCTGCGCCAGCCGCAGCGCATGCAGCAGCTCGTTGCGCCGTGGGCTGCGCCCGCCGGAACCCAGCCTCCCGACGCTGCCGTCCAGCCGCAGCACATCCATCGCCGGGTAGAGCGTGGTCATCTGCGCGGAGAACTCACCTGCTTCCAGGTCGGGCAGCCAGCTATCGACCAGCAATGCCTCCGGGCGAAGGCGCTCGACATGGGCCATGGCGTCGGCTCCGCCGGCGGCCTCGCGGACGGTCCAACGCATCCCCGTAAGCCCCTCAATCAACTTCGCCCGCAGCCCCGCGTCCGCGCTCGCCAGGACCACCGAGCGCAACACCAGACGTTGTTCCTCAACCCGCCACGATTGTCCCGTCGCCATATCCTGCCTCCTCTTGATTGCTGCCCCTTACGTCTTTTCGACAGGTAAACTCTGATCCGTCGAAGGCTCGCATTCCGGAAGAATTCGCTCCTGCATCGTTCGCACCATGCGCATCATCCGCGTACATTCGAGCAGAGCCTCAGCCATGGTCTGCTGCAACACTTCAGGTCCCGCCTGCGCCCGGCCGACGCCGTGCGGCGGGAGGGTGTTGATATAGAGCAGGCACTCCAACGCCGTCAGCGGCTGCGAGAGGTCGTGCAGCGCCACGCGAATCCACTCCAGGTCGATGGCACGAGCTTTCGCGGATGGGGACGGCATGCCGTAAGCACCCGGTTCCGGGCTACGCACTGGCCAGCTCGCGGGGGTCGTAGCGGCCCGGACGCACGGCGCTGCCAAAGCCATCGACCTTGAGGTCGCCCGTCGAGATGTTGATTGGCCGCAACGGCCGTCCGCTGCCACTCCAAAGGGAATAGCCCTCGCCGCGAACCGTCTCGATCACGCGTTCCGGCGATCGGGCGGATCCGGGTGAACCCGGCGTATGACCCGGAGCGAGCGAAGCCCCGGCCTGCGGGACAACTGCCAGCTTCTTGCGTAGATAGTTGACATAAACGTCCACCACATTGGTGCCGGCGTCGGGTGACATCTGCCACACCTCCTTCAGGAGCTCACTGCGCGAACAGGTCCGCCCGCGAGCCAGCATCAGGTACTCCAGCAGGGCGAACTCCTTGACGGTCAGTTCGACGGTGCGGCCCGCACGCACCACTTTGCGCTCCATGCGGTGGAGTTCAAGATCGCCATGACGCAGCAGAGGATCCGCAAACCGCTCCCGCCGCCGCAGCAACGCCCGGCAACGGGCAGTGAGTTCCGAGAAGCTGAACGGCTTCAGCAGGAAATCGTCGGCGCCAAGATCCAGGCAGCGCACCCGGTCCGCCAGCGCATTCCGTCCGGTCAGAACCAGAATGGAAGCGTCTACCAGGTGACCACGCATCTCCTGCAGGACCTGCATCCCGTCCTTCTGCGGCAGACTCAGGTCCAGAACAATCAGGTCGTAGTTTCCCTCCACCGCCAGACTCAGACCCGCGTGACCATCGGGCGCCACCCTGCATTCATGGCCTTCCAGTTTGAGCCCACGCTCCAGAAACACGGCCAGAGCGACATCATCTTCTACAATCAGGATTCTCATGCATTCCACTCCTCGCACTCTGCCGCCCTTAGGTGCGGGTTAGCCCGGGTTCCGCTGTCTTCTACGATGGCTTGCGCGAAGCAGGCATACAAGCCGCGCGTGAGCGGCAAGGGGCATGAGTTGCCATTTGGGGACTACAGCCAAGTCTTCCCCAAATTGGGAGAGCAGCTTATCTTGTCGGCGTCGCAGACATTGACGGCCCGCAGCGTCCCGTGGTGCCAAGTGGCTTCCCGATCTGAACACCGGGGGCTTGCGCACCGAAGATGGGGCTTGCGGTTCGCTTTTTATTCGCTACAATAGCGGACATGGCAATCACTCGGCGGCAAAAAGAAGTGATCGACTTCCTTTCAGGGTTTACCCAGAAGAACGGCTACTCCCCTTCGTATGAGGAGATCGCATCGGGGCTTGGCCTCAACTCGCTGGCAACCGTCCACAAACACGTGACGAACCTGCAGAACAAAGGCTTGCTGCAGCGCGCGCACAATCGAAGCCGCTCCATCGATGTCCTGCCGGCGCGAACGTCAAAGAAGGGGTTTGAGCGGCTTCCGCTGCTCGGGCGCATCGCAGCCGGCCAGCCGGTTGAAGCCATCGAGACCGCAGAGTCGATTTCGCTGGGTGACATCATCGGCAATCGCGAGGTCTTCGCGCTGGAGGTTCGGGGAGATTCCATGCGCGACGAGCACATCGTCTCCGGCGATTACGTCCTGGTGGAGCGCACCCGAACCGCCAGGGAAGGAGAGATCGTAGTGGCGCTGATCGACGGTGCCGACGCGACGCTCAAGCGCTTCTATCGTGAAGGAAATATGATCCGGCTGCAGCCTTCCAATGCGGAGATGGCCCCGATCTACGCGCCTGCAGTCAACGTCAGCATCCAGGGCAAGGTTCTTGGAGTGCTGCGAAAATACTCCTAAGGACGGAGGTCGTTCCATGTCACGGAACCAAGCGCCGGTCCGCTTCGTATAACGCTCCATGGCACCCAAGAAGAAGTCCCGCCGCATTCTCTTTGTCTCTCTCGCCGTGGTCTTCATCGCGCTGGTTCTGGGCGCGGTCGTGGTAGTACGCGGCAAGTCGAAATCGATCGATCCGGCGATGATCGCCAAGGTCAGCCGGGGCGATGTGGCCAAGTCGGTAGTTGCGACGGGCAAGGTCCAGCCCATCACCAAAGTTGAAGTGAAGTCGAAGGCGTCTGGCATCGTGACCAATCTCCCGACCGACATCAACGAAACGGTGCATAAGGGTCAGCTGCTGATTCAACTGGATCAGCAGGAGATCCTGGACCAGGTGGCCGCGCAGAAGGCGACGCTGGCGGCATCGCAATCCAACGCCCGTGCCGCCGAAGCCGCCATCGCACTCGACCGCGTGAACGCCGAAGCACCCGATCTGCCGATGTACAAGCACACCTACGAGCGCGCCCGGGAGATGCAGGCGGATGGCGTCGTCTCCGCCCAGTCGCTCGACGATGCGCAGCAGAAATACCTTGCGGCCGCAAACCTGCGCGACAAGGCCGTGTCGCAAATCGCGGTTGACACCGCCAAACTGCACCAGGCTCAGGCACAGGTCGAGCAGGCCCAAGCCTCGTTGAAGCAGCTCGAGGAGCAGCTCGCCTACACCAACATCACCTCACCGATGGACGGTGTCATTCTTTCGCGGGACGTGGAAAAGGGGGATGCGGTCTCGTCCATCCTGGTGCTCGGCTCCACTGCGACGCTGGTCGAGACCATAGGCGACATTCACCAGGTGTACGTGCAGGGCAAGGTGGATGAAGCCGACATCGGCAAGGTCTTTCTGGGCCAGCCCGCCCGCATCAAGGTGGAGTCGTTCAAGGACAAGACTTTCCTCGGCAAGGTCACCCGCATCGCACCCCTCGGAGTAGAAAAGGATAACGTGACCACCTTTGAGGTGCGGGTCTCGATCGACAATCCAGGCGGCGAGCTGAAGGCGAACATGACCGCCAACGCGGAGATTCTGCTGGACGAGCACAAGGGCGTGCTCACGGTGCCGGAGCAGGCAGTCAAGTACGATAAGGATCGCAATGCCACGATCGAGGTTCCCGATCCGTCACAGCCGAACGGCCGCCGGAGCGTTCCGGTGAAGACCGGACTTTCGGATGGAACCAAGATCGAACTGCTCTCCGGCCTGAAAGAGAACGACCCGGTCATCCTCCAGCAATAGCCTTCGGGTCACCGTTGCCAATGACACATCTCCACGCAGGAGCACCGCATGATCTTCCGCACACTCGTCGCCGCCGCAGTCCTTACTTCAGCCGCCTACGCAGCGGATTTCGACCGCACGCTGACGGTCTCCCCTTCTGCCGATCTATATGTCTCAACCAACTCCGGCCGCATCCACATTGTGCCCGGCTCGGATTCGCAGATTCACATTCGAGCGCATGTTTACGCGGGATGGAACGCGGGCGGAGACATCGATTCGCGGATCAATCGCATCTCGCAGGAGCCGCCGATTCGCCAGTCCGGCAACGAGGTGCATGTGGGCGACGTCAGCCCCGAAGATCGCCATCTCTTCAACAACATCACTATCGACTACGAGATCTCCGCGCCGAGGTCGGTCGCGCTGAATCTACGTTCGGGATCAGGCGATATCGAGGTCGACAACCTGGGTAGATTCCTGAAAGCTCAGACCGGTTCGGGCTCGGTACGCGCTCACGGCGTCGGCGGTCCGGCTGAGTTGCAGACTGGCTCGGGCGACGTCGACCTCGAAGAGAACGCTCCCGGCGAGGTGAAGGCGCAGACCGGCTCTGGCTCGATCCGCATTCACGGGCTTGAAGGGGCCCTGACCGCGCGCACCGGCTCCGGCGACATCCAGGCAGATGGCAGCATCACCGGCGAATCGCGTCTGCAATCGGGTTCCGGCTCCGTGCGCGTCCATTTGGGCCAAAGCAGCCACCTCAACGTCGAGGCCTCCACCGGTTCCGGCTCCATCCGCATTGCGGGCGCGTCTTCCTCGGAGCACCACCACCTGGACGCCCCCTTCCATGGAGGCGGACCGACGCTCGAAGTTCACACGGGGTCGGGCGACATCGATGTGAACTGAATGTTTCCTCCGCCGGCGAAGCAAGCTGGCTGACAGGTATGCTGTCTCTCGTACAAAGGGGAACTTACGGCATGCGTCTTGCGGTCGCCTTCCTGATTTGCTCCACCGCTTCTTTACATTCGCAATCGAGCGCGCCGGTCGAGCAACTGCGCCAGACCTGGGTCAAGGACCTGGAGGCCCGCAGTCTCGAAGCCTCGCTCGCGCTGTACGCCCCGGACGCCACCTTCATCAATCCCGACGGAACCCACGCCTCAACACCTGAGGCGCTCCGGCAACTCTTCACGTTCGTATATGGCGGTTTCACAGCAAAGATTCAACTGATCTCGCGGAGCACCGGCGGCTCCGGCGATCTCGCGTTCGATTCCGGCAGTTATACGGAGACCGTCACCGAGGTCGGCAGCGATCCCGGCAAGGGGGTTCATCACCTCTCCGGGGATTACCTGACGGTCTATCGCCGCGAACCGGACGGACGCTGGCAGATTGTCCAGCAAGCCTGGACTGAGGCGCGGAAGCTGGCTGGAACCTAGGCCAGACGAACTGTTGCTGTGGCTCGGATTGCTACCATAAGGGCAATGCCCGTACTGCGACTCCTCGTATTCGACCTGGACGGCACTCTGGTCGACTCCCAGATCGATCTTGCCAACTCCATCAACGCCACGCTTGAGCACTTCGGCAAGCCCGCGCTTCCCTCACAGACCATCGCAACCTACATCGGGGACGGCGCCGCAACGCTGGTGCGGCGTTCGCTTGACCACGCGCAGCGGATCGCCGGTCGACCCGATCCTCACGATGACGCCTTTGTTGACGAAGCTCTGGCGTGGTTCATCGCTTACTACCGCATCCACAAGGTCGATTTCACGTACCTCTACCCTGGTGTGATGGAGGCATTGACGACCATTCGCCGGCATCATCCATGCCTGCCCATGGCGGTGCTCACCAACAAGCCGGTTGATCCCAGCCGTGCCATCTGCAAGTACTTCGGGCTGGATCGCTTCTTTTTCCAAATTTACGGTGGCAACTCGTTCGCGACCAAGAAGCCGCACCCGGAAGGCTTGCTCACGCTGATCCGCGAAGCGTCCCAACTGAACTCCGACAAGCCGCCAATCCAGCCGCACGAAGCTGTCATGATCGGCGATTCGCACGTTGATGTAGAGACAGCGCGCGCCGCCGGCACGCTGGCGCTCGGCTGCGTCTACGGTTTCAGTCCCGCGAGCCTGACGGCCGCGCAGCCGGATCTGAGCGTGCAGCACGCGATCGACTGGCCTCGCGCCCTCGGGCTGCTTGAGGAAACGTCACTGCTTTAGGCCGAGTGCGCGGACGACACCCTGATCGACCTCCGTGGCGGAACCGCTCTTTACCACCACACCGAAGTTCGATTGATAGTCCCACATGCACCAGCCGATGTGCTTCGACTCGGCCGCGGTGCGCACATCGCTGATCCAGGTATCGCGCATGGCGGGATTCGCATATTCCCGGTAGACCCCGAACTCACCCAGGTAGAGCGGCACGCCGCGACGCTCGGCCCACTGTGCGATGGCCGCGACATCCGCCCCGATTCTCGCCGCATCCCAGCGGTCCCAGCCATAGTGCTGCAGCCACAGGCGGGGACGTTCATCCGGCTCCTGACCCAGCACGGCCTGGACGTTCTCCGGCGTGGAAGGATACGGCACATTGCGGAGAAAGACCCAGCTCTGTGCTCCCCAGGTTGCCCCCTGGTGCGTGAACCAGAATGGCTCGTAGTAGTGGAAGCTGTAGATCACATTGTCGTCGCGCAGGGGCTCCATCGCCAGCAAGGCTTCCAGTCCGCCATAGGCGGCGCCGGTTGCGATGACGGTATGTTGCGGCGCGACGGCACGAATGCGCTCGACCGCCCGCGCCTGGATGCCCTCCCAGCGGTACAGATCGTTGACGGTGGGCTCGTTCATCACTTCAAAGAAGACCCGGTCCGGATCGCTGGCGGCGAAATGTCCGGCGAAGGTGCCCCAGAAGGCGTAGAACTGCTGCGGACCATCGTCGCCTTTGGTCATGGCGTCCTTCCACGCCTCTTCCGGATGAATATCGAGGATGACGTTGAGCCCGGCTGCCAGGATCTGGGTGACCGAGCGGTCCAGCCGCGCCATTGCGTCTCCACGAAGCGCTCCGATCTGGCGTTCGGCGATCAGTGGCTCCGGATTGATGCTGACCCGCACATGGTCGAAGCCGAGGCTCTTAATCAACTTGAAGTCTGCCGGCGTGGTGAAGGTGTTGATGTGCTCAGCCGAGTGGTCGCCCGTCTGCGCGTACCACATGCTGAGATTGACGCCACGCGCAAGATGCTGTGCCCGCCGCGACGCCAGGCTGGAACCCTGCTGTGCCCAGCCCCCTGAAACAATTCCCAGCCCGAAAAGAACCCAAAACAGACGAACGACAAACCTCATGCACTCTCCTCAGAGCAGGCCGGACACTTAGAGCTCTATTCGAACGACCGATTCCACCGGCTGATGACGCGCGTCTCCCGTTCCCAGCCGAGGACGCTGACACTGCCGGTCGTCAGGCCGAACAGACGGCCGCCCCGCGCCTCGAGACCGATCCAGCGGGCCGCCAGAATGCGCAGTATGTGCGCATGCGCAAACAACGCGACCTTGCCGCTCTCCAGGCCGTCGAGCGCCCGGGCGATCACGCCATCCGCCCGCTCCCCGACGTGGTCCACCGGCTCACCGCCGACAATTTCACTGGTCCAGACGCTCCAATCCGGCCCATACTTGGCGCGCATCTCCTTGGTGGTCTTGCCTTCGCTCTCTCCGTAGTCCCACTCCATCAGCCCCGGCTCGACCACTGCCTGTGCACCGAATCCGGCGATCTCGCAGGTAATCTTCGCCCGCTGCATAGGGCTGGTGAAGACCTTGGCAAACTGCACGCCTTTCAGGTGATCGCGCAGTTCTTCGGCCAGTTTGCATCCGTGCTCCGTCAGCGCAATATCCGTGCGGCTGGTATGCGCCCCGCTCAAGCTCCACTCCGTCTCTCCATGCCGCATCAACCAAAGCTCCACGCTCATGCCCGCGATTCCCCCTCCTGTTTCGGCTCCCTAACACGGTACACCCAAAGCGCTTTGCGCTCGCGTAAAGATGTGGTTGCAACCGAGATGCCTGTCGCGAGGCCTGTCGCGGTCCTTTGCATCCGGGCATACCCCCTGTTATGGTGCCTGCCATGAAGACAACCTGCTGCATCATCGGCGGCGGACCGGCCGGCGTCATGCTCGGTTTTCTGCTCGCCCGATCCGGAGTCCATGTCACGGTGCTGGAGAAGCATCAAGACTTCTTCCGCGACTTTCGCGGCGACACCATTCATCCCTCCACCCTGGAGCTGTTGCAAGAACTCGGCCTGCTGGACAAGTTCCTGGCTCTCCCGCACACACGGGTATCGGGCCTGTCGGCGATTATTGGCGGGGAGACCTTCTGCATGTCAGACGTCTCCCACCTGCGCACCACTGCCAAGTTCATCGCGCTCATGCCGCAGTGGGACTTCCTCAACTTTCTCGCGTTGGAAGGGGCGAAGTTCCCCACGTTCACCCTCAAGATGGGCTGGGAGGCGGTGGGTCTGACCGAGCAGGACGGCCGCGTCACCGGGGTTCGCGTCATGACCCATGAAGGCCCAGAAGAGATCGCCGCGGATGTGGTCGTCGGCTGTGATGGACGCCACGCCATCTCACGCGAGGCCGGCCATCTTGACGTGATCGAGCAGGGGGTTCCGATCGACGTACTCTGGCTGCGCATCTCGCGCCACGCCGATGACCCTGAAAACGCCCTGGGATACATCAACTACGGGCATGTGCTGATTCTCATCAATCGCGGCGACTACTTCCAGTGCGGCTACCTGATCGCCAAGGGCGACTTTCCCGCCATCCAACAGCGCGGCCTGCCGGAGTTCCAGGCCGGTCTGGAGCGCTTGGCTCCGTTCCTTGCTGGCCGGACAGGCGAGATCGACTCCTGGGAATCGGTCAAGCTGCTAACGGTGCAGATCAATCACCTCAGCCAATGGTCGCGGCCCGGTCTGCTTTGCATCGGCGATGCCGCTCACGCCATGTCGCCGGTGGGCGGTATCGGCATCAACATCGCGCTGCAGGATGCGGTGGCCGCCGCCAACCTGCTGGCTGAACCGCTGCGCACATGCACCCTCACCCCCCACGATCTGCGCGCCGTGTACCACCACCGGATCCGCGCCGTGCGGCGCACGCAGAGCTTCCAGGCGCTCGCGCACCGGCTGATTCACCACATCCTCAATCGTCCCGGACCGCTGAAGCCGCCCTTCTTCCTGCGCGTGGTGACCAGAATTCCAGGGTTCCAGCGTCTCGCCGGCCGGTTCATTGGCATGGGCCTGCAACCCGAGCACATCCGCACGTAGCCGCGACTTCATCCGCGAGTGCAGCCTGACATCCTGTTGAGGTACCCCCCGCCCCGGACGCACCAGCAGCCCTATATCCTGTAAGGATGGAGTTTCATCTCAGCACACCCTACAAGCCGCAGGGCGACCAGCCCCGCGCCATCGCCGAACTGGTCTCCGGCCTTGCCGCCGGCGAGAAAGACCAGGTCCTGCTCGGCGTCACCGGCTCCGGCAAGACCTTCACTATGGCCAAGGTGATCGAGCAGGTACAGCGTCCGGCGCTGATCCTCGCGCATAACAAGACGCTTGCCGCCCAGCTTTACCACGAGTTCAAGCAGTTCTTTCCATCGAACGCGGTCGAATACTTCGTCTCTTACTACGACTACTACCAGCCCGAAGCGTACATTCCATCGGGCGACCTCTTTATTGAAAAAGAAGCGACTATCAACGAAGAGCTCGATAAGCTCAGACTCTCCGCCACGGGCAGCTTATTCGAACGCCGCGACGCCATCATCGTCTCGTCCGTCTCCTGCATTTACGGTCTGGGCTCGCCCGAGGCGTACTACGGGATGCTGCTGCTGCTGGAAAAGGGCCAGAAGATCAGGCGGGAAGATATCACCCGCCGCCTGGTCGAAATCCTCTATGAACGGAACGACGTGGACTTCCGCCGCGGAACGTTCCGCGTTCGAGGAGATATCATCGAGGTCTTCCCGACCTACGACGAAAACGCCTACCGCATCGAGTTGTTCGGCGACGAGATCGACGCGCTTTCGCAGATCGATCCACTCTTCGGCACCGTCCGGCAGAAGTACTCTCGCCTGCCGATCTATCCCAAGAGCCACTACGTCGTCCAGCCCGAACGCAAGAAGACCGCCTCCGACTCGATCCTGGCCGAGATGGAATGGTGGGAGAAAGAGCTTGAATCGCAGGGGCGCCTGGTCGAATCGCAGCGGATCCACCAGCGCACCCGATTCGACCTGGAGATGATCAAGTCGGTCGGCTATTGCCACGGCATCGAGAACTATTCACGCCATTTTTCCGGTCGACTGCCGGGCGAACCGCCGCCCACGCTGCTCGACTACTTCCCGCGGGACTATCTGCTGTTCATCGACGAGTCGCACGTCACCGTACCGCAGCTGCACGGCATGTGGCACGGCGATCGGAGCCGCAAGCAGAACCTCGTCGACTATGGATTTCGCCTGCCCAGCGCCATGGATAACCGTCCGTTGAAATTCGACGAATTCGAATCGCGCACCGGCCAGATCATTTATGTCTCGGCGACCCCCGGGCCGTATGAGTTGACCAAGTCGGCTGGCGTGGTGGTGGAACAGGTGATCCGCCCCACTGGCCTGGTCGATCCACCCGTCGAGATTCGCCCGATCAAAGGCCAGATCGACGATCTGCTCGCCGAAATCCGCGAACGGGCGCGGCTCAACCAGCGCGTGCTCGTGACCACGTTGACGAAGCGAATGTCGGAAGACCTCGCCAACTACTACACCGAGGTGGGTGTGCGCTGCCGCTACATGCACTCCGAGATCGAGACTCTCGAACGCATCAAGCTGCTGCGCGATCTGCGCAAAGGCGAGTACGACGTGCTGATCGGAATCAACCTGCTGCGCGAAGGTCTCGACCTGCCCGAGGTCTCCCTGGTGGCGATCCTGGACGCCGATAAAGAGGGCTTCCTGCGGTCGCAGGGCTCACTGATCCAGACCATCGGCCGGGCTGCCCGCCATCTCGAAGGACGGGCGATCCTTTACGCCGACAAGATGACTGAATCCATGCAGCGCGCCATCGACGAGACGAATCGCCGCCGCGAAAAGCAGGAGCGCTACAACGAAGAAAACGGCATCACTCCGCAGACCATCATCCGCGCCATCGACATGGGTCTCGCCGGGATCCTCAAGGCTGACTACGCCGACCTCACCGACGAAGCCGATGGCATCCCCGACTTTGGTTCGCAGGCGGAACTCGATGTCTATCTCTCCAAGCTGGAATCCGACATGCGCGAAGCCGCCAAGAAGTTCGAGTTTGAAAAAGCGGCCAAGCTCAGGGACACCGTCAAAGACCTGCGCAGCAAGGAGTTTCTCTTCAGTTGAAGAGCATTCCCGGAAAGGTCTTTGCTCCTGCGGCTGAGTAAGGCTGAACCCTTTCGGGTGCTGACGTGGAAGCGGCTCGGTTCCGCCGCCGAGCCCTGCCTCACCTGGACACCTGCCACCGCTCCGTCAACAACCCGTCCCGAATTTCAACTAGGGATCTCACCGATCCAAAGGTAAAGCGCACAACGCTGACGGCGCTGCCCGAGGTGAGGTCTAAGACCTCGCGGGCTTCATGGCTGTCCTTTGGCGTAGGCGGGGATGTTGGTGCTGAAGCGTTTGAAGAGGAACTCGCGGGCAAGGTCGTCGCCCATGTGGCCGGCGAGGATAATGAAGCCATTCTCGATGGTGAGACCCGCGGAACGATCGCCGGCGGCGCGGTAGGCATTGGAAAGGCCGGCGGCGGCGAAGTCGCCCAGGATGTAGGAATAGTTGACCTGTTGGCGGCCATTGTCGCCGCGGCAGAGGAAGGCCTCGCCGACGGCGTAGCGCAGCCGGGACATTTTGCTGCCCGTGCCCTTGTAGAAGTAGCGGGGATCCTGGTGAAGCAGCGATGGCAGGATGGAGCTGCCGATGATCCGGGCGGTGAATGCATCGGCGTAGGTGGCGCCGTAACGCTTGCCGTAGCCGGAGGCTCCGCCGCCGTAACCGGGGAAGGTATTGTGCACCTGCTCAAGTTCGGCGGCGATTGCGGTGCCCGCGAAAACCGTCGGATCGATGACGGCGCGGATGCCCAGGCTGTATTTCTGGCGCGGACGCAATGGCGCCGCCTGCCAGAGGTAGCTGGTGTAGAAGTTTGGAAAGACGCCGAGGACGCGTTGTTTTTCTTCTTCGCGCACCTGTTCGGCGGCGAGTTGCTGATCGGTGACGGTGACCTGAACCTGGCTGCTGGCGGTGGCGACCGCCATCCGGAGGAACGGCAGCGGGCGCTGCTCGCCGGGCGCGAGCTGAATTTCGTCGAGAACGACTGTTTCAAAACCGGGAGCGGTGACGCTGAGGCGAAACCGTCCGGCCGGAAGAGCGGAGAAGCTGAAAGCTCCGTTGGCGCCGGTAGTGGTCTCCTGTTCAGCTTCGCCGGGAAGGCGGACGAGCACGACATGGGCGGCCGCGATCCCCGCACCGGTGGGATCGACGACGGCGCCGGAGACAGCGGCGGTGTGCGCGGTCTGCACTGCACCCTGGCTGGTGGGGGCGGGGAGCTGGCCGGGCGATCCGGCCCGCAGACCGGGGACTTGCGCGGGTGAGGAAGCTAACAGGAGGCTGAGCAGGCCAAAGGCGATGCTGGCCGCGGCGGAGCGTCTGCGCCAGCTATGAAACCGGGCGACCGCGGGGACGCGAATCGGGAGTTTGCTCATGATTTCCTCACCAGTGCCTATGTGACGCCACCCGGGCGCAGGCGGGCGCTTTCTCTGACGAATTTGTCATGAATAAAGCCATGGCGAGGCGAGGACGGGAGCGAGAACGGATGACCAGGAGAAGAGGCTAAAATGGCTTTCACGATGACAACGCCGAGCCCTGCCGACCTGAACAGCCTGCCACCCTTCGTCAACCAACCCTTCCTGGACTTCACCGATCCGGAGGTAAAGCGGACCATGCTGACGGCGCTGGCCGAGGTGGAATCGGAGCTTGGCCGCGAGTACGACATGGTGATCGGCGGCGAGCGCGTGCGCACCGCGGGCAAGATCACGTCGGTGAACCCGGCTCGTCCGGCGCAGGTGGTCGGAATTCACCAGCGGGCGGAGGCGGAACATGCGGACCCGGCGGTGCAGGCGGCGCTGAAAGCCTTTGCAACCTGGTCGCGGACGACGGTGCAGGAACGGGTGGAGCTGCTGCTGCGCGTCTCGAAGCTGATCCAGGAGCGCCAGTACACCTTCTGCGCCTGGCTGACGTTCGAGGTGGGCAAGAACTGGGCGGAGGCGGATGCGGACGTAGGGGAGTGCATCGACTTTATCGAGTTTTACGCACGGGAGGCTCTGAAGCTGGATACGGCGACTACCCCGATTGCCTTCCCCGGCGAACGCAACCAGCTGCGCTATATCCCGCTAGGCGCCGGAGCGGTGATCCCGCCGTGGAACTTTCCGTTTGCGATCATGGCGGGAATGACGGCGGCGGCTATCGTGACGGGCAACACCGTGGTGCTGAAGCCTTCCCCGGACGCGCCGACGCTGGCGGCAAAGTTCTTTGAACTGCTGGAAGAGGCTGGATTGCCGGACGGCGTGGTGAACTTCTGCCCGGGCGAGGGCCCGGGCTTTGGTTCGGCGGTGGTGGCGCATCCGCAGATCCGTTTTATCGCGTTTACCGGCTCTAAAAAGGTGGGGCTCGAGATCCATGAGTCCGCCGCGAAGACGCAGCCGGGACAGAAGTTCATCAAGCGGACGATCCTCGAGATGGGCGGTAAGGACGCGATCATCGTGGAGCGCGACGCGGACCTGAATGCGGCGGTTGAGGGTGTGGTCGCGGCGGCGTTCGGCTTCAACGGACAGAAGTGCAGCGCGTGCTCGCGGGCGATCGTGGACGCAGAGGTCTACGACTCGTTCGTCGACCAGCTGCGCGAGCGCGTGTCGGCGATCCAGCAGG
Organism: Rhodanobacteraceae bacterium; assembly: GCA_903970285.1. GTDB lineage: Bacteria > Acidobacteriota > Terriglobia > Terriglobales > Acidobacteriaceae > Edaphobacter. The sequence goes on from CAJCHN010000081.1 coordinate 53,294, forward strand.
GTCCGCCGGCCGAGAATTTCTTCACTGGACCGGTGATCAACGAGGTGGCGCGCAAGCGGATCCTGGAATATATCGAGGTCGGAAAGACAGAGGCGCGGCTGCTGCTGGGCGGCCAGGCGGTGGAGACGCCGGAGAATGGATTTTATGTTGCGCCGACTGTGTTTGTGGATGCGCCGCCGACGGCGAGAATCTGCCTGGAGGAGATCTTTGGTCCAGTGCTGACGGTGATCAAGTCGAACAGCCTGGACGAGGCGCTGGAGATCGCGAACAACACGGAGTACGGGCTGACCGGCGCGATTTACACTTCCTCGCGGGAGAAACTGGACAGGGCGCGCGCGGAGTTCCACGTCGGCAACCTGTACCTGAACCGTAAATGCACAGGGGCGATGGTGGGTGCGCACCCGTTTGGTGGGTTTAACATGTCGGGGACGGACTCGAAGGCCGGCGGCCCGGACTACCTGCTGCTGTTCAGCCAAGGCAAGACAATCGCCGAAAAGGTGGCGCACGTCAGCAAGCAGGCAGACGAGGAAGAGGAGCGGATGGGGGTTTAGAGCGAATTTGCTGTTGCTCGGGAGTGGGGAGGTTCATGAGGGCCGTTCTCCTTGCCAGCCAACGGAGTTGGAAGCACGGGCTCCCGCTCCACCCACAGGAAATTTGCTTGAGGCCGCCGCTCGGGGGATGGGCCAGGCTTACGCTGTTCTTTTTTCGAGGAGCGATCCCACCTTGGCTGCGGCCTCGGCCAGGATGGTGTGGTGCAGGGTGAACAGGGCGAGTTCCAGGCGGTCGGAGACGCCGGTCTTGTCGTAGATGCTGCGCAGGTAGTTTTTGATGACCTGCTCCTTGGTGCCAAGTTGCTGGGCGATGTCCTTGTTCTTGCATCCCTGGACGATGAGGGCGACGATCTGCATCTCCTTGGGGGTAAGCCGGTCGCGCACCCGGGCGCCGACGATGTCCTGGGACTGGATCGAGGTGGCCTGCGTGATCTGGACGCAGCGCTGGCCGCGCGAGACCTTGCGCACGCACTCGGTCAGTTCTGCTGCCGTAACGCTACGGCCGATGATTCCGGCAAGTTCGGCGGCAGCAGCCTCGGGGATGGGTTCGCCTTTTTCAGAGATGAGGATGCCACGGCTTCCGCACTCTTTCAGCACACCCAGAACGACCTTCAGATCGGGTTTCAGCCCTGTGGAAAACAAGACGGTGGCGGCGCGGAAGCTCTGTACGCTGGAGATGAGGCGATCCAGGTCGCTGACCTGGGCGACGATGCGCAAATCAGTTTCAAGCGCCAGCACGCGCGCCGCGCCTGCGCGGAAGATGGCCTGATTGTCAGCCAAAATGATTCGATGCATCGGGATCTTCCTCCTCGCGACGAATCTTCCCGCCCGTCCTTTCCTCATCGGCAGAGTTGGCTTTGCGTTCCAGTGCTGTCTGCAATCCGTACAGATTGAAGCACGCCTACGCTTTACGTCCGGTTCAACCGCAGTAAAGACGAACCACACTAAACCAAATACGCAGCCACTTTGGAAGGGATTTATGCTGACGACCCGTTTCCTCTATCAATCATGGCATCGTTCGCACGGCCTCTCTCTACAACCAAAGGCACGTTGAGTCAGCATCTTTTGTGCCGGGGAACCGCCCGTTGGGTGGGAGCGATGGAAGATCCTGAACCCGGGCCAGGCTCCAGTACATCCAAAGACTGCTCTCCGCAGCCTGCGCGCGGATGCTGGCGCGGACTGCGAGACAGGCACGGCAATTCGAGCGACAATGTTGAGGTTCGCGCGGCGGGGCGCCGGGTGGACAATGCTTCTGCAACAAAAGAGTCTTTCTCATGGCGAAACCGGTTCTGCTGGCGATTGATGACGATGTAAGTGTGCTGGAAGCCGTGGTGCAGGATCTGCGGCGGAAGTATGGGCAGCAATACCGCATTCTGCGGGCCGCCTCGGGGCAGGCTGCGCTGGACGTTTCGCGCCAGTTGAAGGAGCGGAACGACGTGGTTGCGCTGTTTCTTTCGGATCAGCGGATGCCCGGCATGACCGGCGTTGATTTCCTGGAGCAGGCGATGCACCTGTATCCGGATGCCAAGCGGGTGCTTCTCACCGCGTATGCGGATACCGAAGCCGCCATCCGGGCGATCAACTCGGCGCGCATTCACTACTATTTGAATAAGCCGTGGGATCCTCCCAAGGAAAAACTGTACCCGGTGCTGGACGACCTGCTGGCGGCATGGAACGACGGCCGCAAGCCGGTGTATGACGGCTTGCAGCTGATCAGCCCCCGCTGGGGTGCGGGCGACCACGAGATCCGCAATTTTCTTTCGCGCAACCTGATTCCGTTCAAGTGGCTGGACCCGGAGAAGAACCCGGAGTGTCTGCAGCTGCTGTGCGACCGCGGCATCGACGATGGGAAACTTCCGGTGGTGCTGTTTCCGGATGGCTCCTCGCTGGTGCAGCCGACCACCAACGATCTAGCCTCGAAGGCTGGTCTGCGGACCCAGGCGCAGCAGGAGCACTATGACGTGGTGGTGGTGGGAGCTGGGCCGGCCGGGCTGGCGGCCGCGGTCTATGGCGCCTCCGAAGGCCTACACACGCTGATCATCGACTCGTTCGCACCGGGCGGACAGGCCGGCTCTTCTTCCCGCATTGAGAATTACCTGGGATTTTCACAGGGAATCAGCGGCGAAGAATTGGCCAAGCAGGCTTACATCCAGGCGCGTCGGCTGGGAGCCGAGTTTCTGACCCAGCGCGTGTGCTCGATCAAGTCCGAGAACGGATACCACATCATCAAGCTCGCCGATGGACGTGAGGTGTCGTGCCCCGTGTGCATCCTCGCCACGGGTGTGGACTACTGCCGGCTGGACATCCCGGGAGAAGAGAAGTTTTCAGGCGCGGGGCTGTTTTATGGCGCAGCGCTGACCGAGGCGTCCTCCTGTGCGGACCAGGAGATTCACGTGGTGGGCGGAGCAAACTCCGCCGGACAGGCAGCAATGTACTTCTCGCGCCACGCCCGGCTGGTGCGGATGCTGGTGCGCGGCGAGGGTCTCGAGAAGTCAATGTCCAAGTACCTGATCGACCAGATTCGCGGCACCAGCAACATCGTGGTCGAGACGCGTACCGAACTGGTGGCACTCCACGCGAGCGAACACGATGCGGCGCACCTGGGCCGGATTACGCTGAAGACTCCGGACGGGCTGGTCGAGCGCGACGCAGCATCGGTCTTTGTCTTCATAGGAGCGTCGCCGAAGACCGACTGGCTGCCCTCCGCCGTTGTGCGCGATGACCGGGGATTCGTCCTGGGCGGCCCGGACCTGAAGGCGAAGGCGAAGGACGCCTGGAAGCTGGCGCGCGACCCGTATCTTCTGGAGTCGAGTGTTCCCGGTATCTTCGTGGCCGGCGACGTGCGCCACGGCTCGGTGAAACGCTGTGCCTCCGCGGTGGGCGAAGGCTCGATCGCCATTCAGTTTGTACACCAGTACCTTGCCACCCTCTAGTGAATCAAGAATGTAGTGAATCAAAGATGACCCCAACCGCTCAACCCGCCACCTCCCCGCAGCCTACGCTTAGCGCGGAAACGTTATCCGGTCTGCACAAGGTCCCCATACTTTCTTCGTTGGACGACGCCGGTCTCCGGTGCCTTGCGGGTGCGGTCGAGAGACGTCTTGAGCCGGGCGAACTGCTATTGGCCCAGGGCGATGCGCCGCGCAAGTTTTACATCCTTCTGAGCGGCTCGCTGAGGGTTTCGCAAGTCAGCCCGGAGGGACACGAGCAGACGGTCCATGTGATGGAGGAGGGTATTGCCTTCGGCGAGATCACGCTGCTGGCAAACATGGCCTCGAGCGTGAACATGCGCGCGATGTCCGCGTGCATGCTGGTGGAGCTCTCTGAGGAGATCTTTTGGAGCCTGATCACCTCCTGCCCGCAGGTGCGGCAGGCAATCCTGAGTAATCTCGCCATGCGCCTGGCCAAGATGCAGTCGGTGAGCTTCCAGCAGGAGAAGATGGCGACGCTGGGAACCATGGCCGCCGGCCTGATGCACGAACTGAACAATCCCGGAGCGGCCGCGCTCCGTGCCGCCTCGCAACTGCGCGAGAACCTGATGCGGCTGCACGAGCTAGCCGCGCGCTTTACTCGCATCGAGCTGACGCCGCCGCAGAAGGAATGCATCCTGGATCTGCAGCAGTACGCCCTTCACACCCAGCCGAAAGTGACGCTTTCGTCGCTGGAGCAGGCTGACGCCGAAGAGGCTTTGTCGGAGTGGATGGAGAGGGCGCATATCGACGACGCATGGAAGCTGGCGCCGACGCTGGTGTCGATTGGCATTGATGCGCAGACACTGGAATGCGCGCGCAGCTCCTTTGACGGGCAGATTTTCTCCGACGCGCTGAACTGGCTGGAGGCTCTGGTGTCGAGCCAGCAATTGGTTTCAACCATCGAAGAGTCGATCTCGCGCGTGACAGAGCTGGTGCAGGCGGTGAAAAGCTATGCCTACGAGGGTCGTGGACAGAAGCAGGCCATCGATGTGAACCACAGCATTCATGCGACGCTGGTGATCCTGGCGCACAAGCTGCGCGAGAAACAGATTGGACTGGAGAAGAGTTTTGGCGCGAATTTGCCGCCGCTGGCGGCGAACTGCCAGAACCTGAACCAGGTTTGGACCAACCTGCTAGACAATGCGATCGACGCCGTGGGCCCGGGCGGACGCATCAAGCTGAAGACCTGGGCGGAGGACGTGGCGGACGCGGAGCCGGCGCGGACCGACATCTGCATCCTGGTGGAAGACAACGGCGCTGGCATTCCAACTGAGTGCCAAGCACATATCTTCGACCCATTCTTCACCACCAAGCCGGCTGGGATAGGCACCGGGCTGGGGCTGGGGATTGTTTTTCGGATCGTCGAACAGTGCGGCGGCTCGATCCGCTTCACATCCATCCCCGGAAGCACGGAGTTCCTGGTGCGGCTGCCCGCGCAGAAGTAGTGCACTGGAGGCGAGCCGGGCACGACGGAGCGTTTGATAGCACTACAAACATTCTCTGTGGATTTCAGGTGCGAGCTATACTCATCCAGTCTGGTGTTCGGGAAGACGGTGTAAGTCCGTCGCTACCCCGTAGCTGTAAGCGCAGAGAACCTGGCAATTTGTCCGAAGCCACTGGGAGCAGCTTCCTGGGAAGGCCGTTCAGGTTCGTTGAAGCGTAAGTCAGAAGACCGGCCAGACAGATTCTGGGCTTGATTCAACTTCGCTGGGAGAGTTGAAGAGCATGCGCACGCCCTTTGCCGAAGGGCCGTGTGGCCGCTGCCTATTTATTGATTCCCGCTCAGCTTTCGTCGCCTGCGTGGGTGCGAAAGAAGGGAGCGTCACATGCAGCGAGGTGGAAGATAGGAAGCGAGTCCTGGTGCTGCGCAGCGTTTTCTGCGCGCTGAGGCTGCCGCGTCCGATCCATGCCTCCGGGACATATCAATCAACAGTTTATTCCGTGAGCTGAGGCCTTCGAGCATTCAGCTTCTTGATTGAATCAACAGCAGGGTGTCGGGAAGCGCGGTGAGACTCCGCCACTACCCCGTAACTGTAAGCGACGAGAAGCCATGCAGGAACTGATAACGCCACTGGAGCTTCGCTCCGGGAAGGCAGCATGGGTTTGACGACTCGCAAGCCAGGAGACCGGCCCGGCTGCAACCAACATCCCGAGGGGGAAGACATGTCGTCTGCGACAAAGCCTGTGGCGTGCGCTGCTTGCGCACGCGTGAGAAGTGTTCTGCCGGTCCGCCTGGGCTGGCTGCTAAGTCTGAGTGCATTGGTATCCGGCGTCGGGCAGCAACCCGCGGAACCACCCACCAAGACCATTCATGGCGTGGTACGGGATCCGCTGGGCGCGCTGGTGGTTGGCGCTGCGGTCGATCTCTTGCTTGATTCCGGTGCGAATCCGCAGGTGGCAGCCAGGACCACGACCGGGCCCGACGGCATCTTCCGGTTCATTCTTCCGCAGTCCGGGCGCTATCGCGTGCGGGTCACCGCCGCGAGCTTCCAGACAACCACGACTCCTGATGAGTATTCCGCCGGATCTTCCAGCGCTGAGATCAACGTCACTCTGACCACCCAGACTCTGACCCAGCAGGTGACAGTGACGGCCAGTGGAACGCCCTTGCCGGAAGCGCAAATCGGGGCGTCGGTGACGGTTCTGGATGCGGCGGACTTTCGCCTGATGACCGAAGTGCAGGATCCGCTGCGGCTGGTGCCGGGCGTGCAGATCACGCAGGCAGGCGAAACCGGCGGGGCAAGCGGACTCTCGATCCGCGGCGGCGACACCGATGCCAATAAGGTGCTGCTGGATGGCGTTCCGGCCAACTCGGTTGGCGGGGCGGTGAATTTCGCCAATCTTGCAACGGTCGGCATCGGCTCCATCGAGGTTCTGCGCGAGCCGAACAGTGCACTCTATGGATCGGATGCACTTGCCGGCGTGGTCAGTCTGACCACGCCGCGCGCAGCCACGCACCTCCCCTTGCTCACCTATGCAGGCGATGCCGGGAACTTCCACAGCTACCGCAACGAAGTAACCGCCGGCACCCTCTACCGGCAGTTCGACCTCTACTCTGCGCTGGCGCGTCTCGACACCGACAACAATATTCCGAACAGTGAGTTTCACAACCTTACCTACGCAGGTAACTTCGGCTGGACACCGAACGCGGCCAATGACCTCCGCTTCACGTTTCGCCATGTTGTGGTGTCCGCCGGGCAGCCCAATGCGATCGCCTTCTATGGCATTCCGGACGATGTCCAGCAGAAGGAACAGGATAACTACTACAGCGGTCTATGGAACAACCAGACGACGCGGCGCTGGCACAACCAGATCCGCTACGGAGGCCTGCGCCAGAACGGACTATTCAACGATCCCGGTGAGCCTGGCATTCCTGACGGCGCAGGCGATACTGACGGCGCGCCCGTCACCATCAGGGGCGCAAACGGCTACAGCGTCACCGGCCAGGCGCTTTTCTACTTCGCAGGATCGACTTACCCGTCGACTTATCTGAATGACAGCCGGCGCGACTTTCTCTATGCGCAGACCGACTATAGCTTCTCGCCTCATCTTCTGGCTCTCGGCGGATTCAAGTACGAGAACGAGAGCGCGGTAAGTGGCTATGAGCACGGTACCCTCTCCACCGTGGAGCGAGGAAACTACAGCTACACCCTGCAGATTTCTGGTGAGTTCCGGAACCGCCTCTTCTATAACCTGGGAAGCGGCCTGGAAGACAATGGCCTCTTCGGTTTCGCCGCGACGCCGCGAGCCTCTTTCGCTTACTATCTTGTGCCCGGAACCAAGCTCCACGGCAGCTTTGGCAAAGGAATCAAAGAGCCCAGCCTCTTTCAGCAGACCGAGTCGCTCTATACCGCTCTGGGTCCGCAGCTTGCCGCCCAGGACCACGTCACACCCATTGGACCGGAAGAGGCGCGCACCTATGACCTGGGTCTCGAACAGGTTCTGATTCATCAGCGACTGCGGATAGGCCTCACTTACTTCCACAACCAGTTCAATAACCGCGTCGAGTACGTTCCCGTGCAGGCGTTGAAGCAGCTTGGCGTTACGCAAATGAATGATCCGAATGATCTCTACGGAGCCTATGTCAACTCGTCGGCATTTGTTTCGCGTGGGCTTGAGTTCGAGTCGGAGCTGAGAGCCGGGGAACATCTTTTCGTGCGCGGAGGTTACACCTACACGGATGCGAAGGTGCAGCGTTCGTTCGACTCCGACAACTTCAACGACCCTGCCGACGGTTATGGACCGGTCTACAATACCGCCTTCAACTTCGGCGCAATTCCAATCGGTGCCTACTCGCCGCTGGTAGGTGCACGTCCGTTCCGGGTTGCGCCCCATAGCGGATACTTCGCGCTCAGCTATACCCGTCCGAAGTTTTATGGTTCGCTCACCGGGACCATGGTTGGGCGGCGGGACGACAGTGACTTCCTGACCGACAGCAACTTCGGTAACTCGCTGCTGCTGCCGAACCGCAATCTTGACGGCGCGTACCAGCGGCTGGAGCTGGGCGGAGGCTACCAGGTTACGCCGCGCTTCAACGTCTACGCGGATATTCAGAACTTGCTGGGCGAGCACTACTACGAGGCGTTCGGCTACCCTGCCCTTCCGCTGACGTTTCGCTCGGGCGTCAAGCTGAACTTCGGTGGGGAGTCGTGGAAGCGGAAGTGAGCCGAGCGGTGGCTTTTCCCTCCTCGTCCGATTGGCGGATGACTTACACCCTTCTACGCCTGGTGTGCTGACGATAGCGGTTACGGGGCCGTTTTCTTGACGGGAAACGGCCTCGATCACCACGGACGCGGCGTCCACAAGATGCGGCGGCTTGCGACCTGGTTCCGACCTGCCGCCTTGTAGGGTCTTACCCCAGAGTTCTGACCGCACGAGTGCGGTCGCCCGCCGGGCCGCGAGCGGCAAGCCGAGGGCTCCAAGAAACTTGCAAGCGATCATCAGCGTCGATGGCAAGGGTGAGCCGCGCGATATCAGATTTCGGAAAGCCTTTAAAGGTACCTGGCAGCCGCACACCGGCCGCACCGCTAAGTTCTTGCTTTTCAGGGGTTTTTTGGTGGGCACAGCAGGATTCGAACCTACGACTTCCACCGTGTGAAGGTGGCACTCTACCGCTGAGTTATGCGCCCCATGGGCTATCCGGCAACCGAGTGGCCGGAGCTAGAGTCGCTGCAGCCAGGCGGCCGGCGACGCCCCACTTCTCTAGAATATCACCGACTCGCTTGCGCCGCCATCGGACAGGCCCGTGATCTCTGACGCGTGCGAAGTACAATGACCAAGCGCATGGCTGGCCCCCATCAATCCGCTGCTCCTCTCCCTGGCAGGGCGGCTGCAGGGCGCTCGGGTGGCAGAGCTGCAGGTGTTGATCCGCTGCTGCAGCCGATCCACTTCGTTCCCTCCGCAGAAGACGAGGCATTTGAACCGCCGGTCGACATCGACGTGGACCCGGGGACCGAGGAAATCGAGGATTCTGCGCAACCCGGCAACGAAGATGGGGTTACAGAGGATATGTCAACGCTGGCGATCCATCCGACCTCCGCAACCGGACGCCTCAAGCCGCTCGATCTGGAGCGGCTGGCCGAGGCTGAAGCGTCTCAGGCAGGGCTTCATCTGAATGGCGATTTTGGTACGCTCGACGATGCCGCCATCATGCTGGAATTGAAGGCAGGCAACATGGCCGCCTTCGACGTTCTGTTAGGCAAGTACCGCAAGCCGATTGTCAACTTCATGTACCGGATGACGCGGAACCAGGCGGTCGCCGAGGAACTCGCGCAGGAGGTATTTCTGCGCGTCTTCCGGTCGCGCGAGACATATCGGGCGGAGGCTCGCTTCAGCACCTGGCTCTATCGGATCGCTACCAACCTGGGCGTCAACCATGCGCGGGATACCCGGCACGAGCGGACCGCCTCCACGGTGTACCTGGATGAGCCGGACTCCGATACCGGAACCACGCCCGACGTGGCCGACCAGACGCCCACCGCGGAGACCAGCCTGCTGCGCGACGAGCGCATGGGCGCTATCCGGGAGTTTGTGATGGGCCTGCCGGAGCGGCAGCGGATGGCGGTGCTGATGCACAAGTATGAAGGCATGGACTACCGGCAGATCGGTGACGTGCTGAAGCTGTCCGAATCGGCCACGAAGTCGCTCCTTTTTCGCGCCTACCAGACGTTGCGCGGGAAGCTGAAGGGCTTTGTGTAGGAGCTTTGTGTTTGAAGAGACGATTAAGCGCGCCGGATCGAGAGCGCGGCACCCAAGGAGAAGTACCATGACGAATTCAAGAAACAACGACTGCAAGGCTTTCCGCGAGGAACTTCCGGACCTGGTTCTGACGGCAAATTCGCGGCCCTCGCTGGCTGCGATCGCCCACATGCGCGCCTGCCCGCCGTGTGCCGAGGAGTATCTTTCGTTCCAGTCCACGTTTGCCGCGCTCGATAGCTGGAACGCTCCGGGACCGTCGGCCTACTTCGACCAGAAGCTTGCTGTACGGATTCGGGAAGAGCAGGCTGCGCCCAGGATGTCGTGGCTGGAGAGCCTGCGGATGCGGCTGCTGTTCAATACCGGACGCAGTTTTCGGCCGATCGTTGTGGGAGCGCTGGGACTTGCGCTGGTCGTCGGCGGGGGAGGAATTGCCGGAATCAATTACTCGAATGTGTCGCGTGCGCCGCAGGCTTCTGCAACGGTCAACGACCTGCAGATTCTCGACCGCAACGAACAGGCATTTCAGCAGCTTGATGAACTTCAGCAGGACGATGACGGCGGTACGCAGGCGATGCCCACAAGCACGGGCGATGAGGCTCCCGCCGCACCGCCGGCGAGCTAAAGCAAATCTTCTTTGCTTGCGTGGGATAAGCGGCGTCGCGGCCCCTGCTCCCCGCCGGTCTGCGGGAAACTGGCTTGGCATGTGGCCTGAAGAGGACCGGGACCTAAGCTAAACTAAGCTGTCGCAAAATGCTGGATCGATCGTAACAACCATGAAACGCCCCGGCTCATTTCGAAGACACGCCAATCTGCGCACGCTCGGCGCGCTGGTGGCGGCTGTTTGTGCGGGGGTAGGCGGGATGGGACTGGCGCGAGCGGAGCGCGGGCCGCACGGGTTTCGGCAGAACGGGCGCCAGGGACCGCCGGTCGTGGTGGAGCGAAGACCGCCTCCTCCGCCACCTGCTGCGGAGCGGCCGCAGGCGAATGGCTTTGTACCGCACTCCGGGCAGAATCAGCAGCACCTGGCACAGTGGATGCAGTCGCACCAGGGTATGCCGCTGGAGCAGCAGCAGAGAGCGCTGGAGGCTGAGCCGGGCTTCCGCCAGCTGCAGCCTGACGTGCAGCAGCGCATGCACGACCGGCTGGCGCAATTGAACAGCATGACGCCGCAACAGCGGCAGCGGGCTTTTGCGCGCACCGAGGCCATGGAGCGGCTGGCGCCGGAGCAGCGGCAGCAGGTGCGGAGCGCGCTGAGCGGACTGGGCGCACTGCCGGAGGATCGGCGGCGGTTTGTGGCGCGGACGTTTCGCGCGCTGCGCGATCTGCCGGAGCCGCAGCGTCAGGCTTATCTGAATTCGCCGATGATGCGCGGACAATTCTCTGAGCAGGAACGAGCGACGCTGAACAATCTCTTCATGGTGGCTCCCTACCTTCCGCCGCCGAATCCGGTGCAGCCGCAGAGGTAGTACCCTCCCCCCGCTCCATTCGTGCTTATATTCTTCAAAGCAAAGGGTTTATCTCTGGAGCAAGGGCGTCCTTTGATGCGCCTTTAGTACACATCGTCTTGCACCATGAATGGGCAGGCACTTTGTTTCGTCTGCGCGTCGCGGCTTTGGGCTGCGCGTATCCAGAAAAGCGGGCTAGTTCTTGAAGAAGTTTTTCGCCAGGAAGAGCACGTTGGCGGGGCGTTCGGCGAGGCGCCGCATGAAGTAGGGGTACCACTCGGTGCCGAACGGGATGTAGACGCGGACGCCAAAGCCCTGGGCGGCAAGCTTCCGCTGCAGGTCGCGGCGGACGCCATAGAGCATCTGGAATTCGAAGGCGGACTTGCTGACGCGTCCCTCGGCGACCTCCTGGCACATACGGTCGATGATGGCTTCGTCGTGGGTGGCCATGCCGCAGAAGACGCCGCTCTGGGCCAGATAGATCATGAGGTCGACATAGTTGCGATCGACCTCGGACTTTTGCGGGAAGGCGATATCGGCTGGTTCTTTGTAAGCGCCCTTGCAGAGGCGAATGCGGATTCCCTGCTCCGCCAGGCGGCGGGCGTCCTGGACGGTGCGGAAGAGGTATGCCTGGAGGACGGTGCCGACGCGGCCGGGCCATTTTGCGTGCAGACGCTCGGTCATGGCGATGGTGTCTTCGGTGTACTCGGAGCCTTCCATATCGATGCGGACGAAGGTGTTGGCCTGGCTGGCGCGCTCGACCATCCCGGCGACGATGCTTTCGGCAAGTGCGGGGTCGAACTCCATGCCCATCTGGGTCAGCTTGACGCTGACGTTTGCATTGAGGCCGCGCTGCTGAATGGCGTCGATGAGGCGGAGATAGATGTCTGCGCTGGCGTGCGCCTGGGCGGCGTCGAGAACGCTTTCGCCGAGCGAGTCCAGCGAGACGGCGATGCCTTCGTCATTCACCCGTTTGGCAGCCTGGAGGGCTTCTTCAACGCTCATGCCGGCGACGAAGCGGCTGGAGAGTTTCCTGCCGATGGCGGAACTCTCGGAGAACTGCCGGAAACCTTTGTGGCGGGAGAGGGTGATGAAGAAGGAACGAAGCAAGTAGGGCGGCTCCTGGGCTGGTCGCTGGGTTAGTTCCTGAATGCGAACGCGCTCAACCGAGCCTAATTTTCTCACGCGCTTCTTAGGTGTCCAACTTCGGCCGCGCGAAAGGCAAGGATTCGGCCACGCGGCGAGAGGCCCGTTTCAACCAAGCCTCCCGCCGCTCCAGCCTTATCTCGCGTATCCGGATCGTGAGGACCAGGACTTGTTATCTGGTCTGCGCGAGCCCCGCAACTACGGCATCGAACTTATCGAGTATCTGGTTCCAGCCCTCTACCTGCCCGCTCTTCTTCGCGTTCTCCATGGTTTCATTTCCGATGAAGGTGAGCTTTGTCTGGCCGTTTCCAAGATCCTCGAAAGTGACCACGTCATACGCGCCGTCTATGGCTTCATGTTCGATTCCGTAATGCGCGGGCTCAACCTTGTTGCCGTCCGGGTCGGAAAAGTACATTGAGGAAACAATCTTCTCGTGCAGCACGATCTCGTGGTATTCACCACCGTTCCAGAACTCCTGCCCATCCGGAGCCCTCATGCAGATGAGAAATTTTCCTCCGACGCGGAGATCCATCCTGCAGACCGGCGCGGTGAAACCCTTTGGCCCCCACCACTGCATCGCATACTTCGGGTCAGTCCACGCTTTCCAAACCAATTCGCGTGGGGCATCAAAAATGCGTGTGATCACCATCCGCTCTGTCTCGTTAACCGTGGCTTGTGTCATCTTTGATCTCCGTTTTTTTCATTTGATTGACTACCGCATCCAGCTTGTCCAAGCTCTCTTCCCAGAACCTGCGATAAGAAGAGGCCCAGTCGCTGACTGTCTTGATTGCTTCTGGTCTGAGCGTGCACACACTCTCGCGTCCATGTTTGGTTTTGATCACGATCCGCGCCCGCACCAGATACGCAATATGTTTTGAAATCATCTGCTGCGAGAGGGCGAACGGTTCCGTTAACCCGTGCACAGACGCCGGCCCCTGCGAGAGTCGTTCGATCATGGCCCGGCGGGTGGGGTCCGACAGAGCCGCGAATGTTGTACCCAACTTGTCCACAACCAAATCTTTATCCACAACCAAATGGTAGTGGATTTTCCCTCTTTGTCAAGGAGGAATTTCGCTTTGTCAGATTGCAAGACAAAGCGAAGCTGCCGCAGCGGACAGAGAGGCGACGACCGAACGCGACACGGCGAGCCGCGGGTCTTCGCGCGAGAATGCAGCTCAGTTTGAACGGGTGTCTGATCAAGTGCTGGATGGGCGCCCACCTGCACCTGTCAGCGGATAGCCCCGGTGCGGGAGATTGAACGGAAGCCAGCAGGAATCCAAGGCAGTTCAGGGCTGCGCGGCGGGGTTCCAGTCCGGGCCGAAGCCGGTGACGATGAAGGTCCACGATGTGCCGCTGGTGTTGGTGAGGGTGACGCCGACATGCTCCGGATCGCTGGGGCAGAAGAGGAAGAGGAGGATCTCGGTGCCGCCGGGCGAGCCCTTGGGAACGCCGACTTTGCAATCGGGTTTAGAGGTGATGCTGAGGTCGGTCTCGACCTTGCCGGGAGTGTATGCTGCGCTTGAAAAAGCGTAGAGGTGACGCAGGGTCTGGGTTGGATCGGCGGGCAGCGGGGAGAGTCCGCGCGAGCTGTAGATGGTCTGGCCATCGGCGCTGAAGCCGGGATCGGAGTCGCCGTATTGTTCCAGGCCGGGCGGCGTGCAGTTGGGACCGCCATCGGTCACCTGGGTGCGAGAGGAGCCGTCGGGGCGGATCTTGTCGAGGCGGACCTTGAAGCAGTTGTTGGTGTTCTGGGCAACGGTAAAGAGGATCCAGTTGTCGCTCGACCAGGCGAAATCGTCCCAGCGCAGGTCGTCGAGAGTGCCGCTGGGCTGTGCAACGAGCTGCTGTCCGGTGCCGTCGGGATTCATGAGGAAGAGGCCGGAGCCGTCGTAGGTGCCGAAGGCGATCTGCTGGCCATTGGGCGACCATGCGGCCTGGAAGCCGCGGCCGAGCGTCGTCAGCCGAGTCTCAGTGGTGGACGCGAAGCTGTAGGAGAAGATGTCAGTCTGGGCGCCGGGGTCGCCATACTGCCCGGTGAGGAACTTGGTGTAAAGAAGGTGAGTGCCGTCGGGCGAGAAGTGAGCGAGGAACTTGTCGAGGCCGTCCTGCGGGAGATGGACGAGGTTGGAGCCATCCAGGTTGGCGGTGGAGATCTGCTGAGAGCTGTTACTGCCAGGGACACCGGGGCCTTCAAAGACGATCTGGGGTTTGGCTGCGGGCGTCGCGACTGGCGTAGGAATGGGGGTACTGGAGCTACCGCAGGCGACGAGAGCGAGTAGCGGCAGAGTCAGAAGACTCTCGCTGTTGGCGAAGAATGGAAGCTTCACGGTGTTCCTCGGGAGCTGTCTTCGGAGGAGAGTCAGTTGCGGAGCGAACGGAAGTTGAGGAACTTCGTCGGGTGCCGCAGATGAACTCTCGTCCTCCGAGTGTGGAGCTCGTGAGGTGAGTGTCCTGAGCTGGCCGATCGTAGGACAAGGGAGGAAAGGAAGCTGCGAGTGCAGTGTTGCGGGCAGGAATTACGTCAGACTTCGGCCTTTCGTGCACCTGCGGCTTACCGCTGAAGCGTTCGTGGGCTGGCTTTGACGATGTGTTCGGTGGGCGCGGTCACCATGGCGCTGGTGTCCTTCATCGCGGCGATGGCTTCGTCGTAGCGTCCGGCGAGGGAGTTCCAGCGGATGACAGCCATCTCCTCGAGCATTTTCAGGCCGTCTTTGAGATAAGAGAGGCGGCTGCGCTCGTCGTGTCCCCAGGTGACCGGAACTTCGACGATGGCAAACCTGAGCTTGCGGGCGATGAAGAGAATCTCCGGGTCGAAGCCCCAGCGCTCGATGCGCTGCAGGCGGAAAATCACCTGAGCCGCCGGGCGGCGGAAGGCCTTGAAGCCGCACTGGGTGTCCGCGAAGGGCAGTCCCATCACGCTTCGGGTGATGGCGTTGAAGCAACGTCCGAAGAACTGGCGGTAGAGCGGCTGGTGGATGGTCTGCCGGCCGCGTTCCAGCCAGCGCGAACCGATCGCGACATCGGCGCCGCGGGAGATGGCGTGCAGCAGAAGATCGGCCTCCTCCATGGGTGCGGAAAGGTCGGCATCGGTGAAGAGAACGATGTCGCCGGCGGCCTGCAGCAGACCGTTGCGCACGGAATAGCCCTTGCCGCGGTTTCCGGGGTTTTGGATGAGGTGGAGGCGGGAGTGACGATCCATCCAGCGCTCGACGATGGCGGAGGTGCCATCGGTCGAGCCATCATCGATGACCAGAACTTCGGCGTCCCAGGCGCGGAGGGCGACACAGGTAAGGACACGGTCAAGGGTGATTTCGATCCGGGCGGCTTCGTTGTAAGCCGGGATCACGATACTGAGTTGCGGATGCGACATCGTGCGCCTTTCACCGGGTGCGGTCTGCCTCAGTTCTCGTGCAGACGCCAGATTCCGACTCTTCATCATACGCGCAAACGAGCTGCGTGGGGCGCGGGCACCTTCGTCTCGCGCCCTCGGCACGGGCTGAGAGCCTGGAGGGGATGCGATACGTCTCAAGAGCCCTGGATCGGCTTCCCGGATGAGCGCAACGGATCTTGACGATCGTTGGGCTGATCAAGGCAATCCTTCGTTTGACCCCGAAGTTCCAGACTTCTCCGCCGCCGGGGATTGAAGCAAAGTCGAGGTAAGTTGCTGGTTTCGCATGGTGGTTTGGCCCTGCTACACTCGGCCCATGCCGGAAGAACGAGTTCCCCCGCCGCCTCCCCCCGCTGCTGCATACGCTCCTCCTTATCCCGCCCCCGCGCCTGCTTATGGTTATGCCGGCTTTTCCGGGTATCCAATGTACCCGCCGGCAAAGCCGCGTCCGGGCTGGTTCTGGCCGGTGATCATCCTGTCGATCGTGGCCGTTGCGGGGCTGTTCCTGTGGGCGGTGGTGTACATGGTTTTGCACAGCGCGGACACAACTTCAACGACTGCGTTCAGCACCGCATCGATCGGGGTGATCGACGTGGACGGCGTGATTCTCGATGCGGACAAGGTGGACACGCAGCTGCGCAAGTTCGGGGATGACGACTCCATCAAGGCGATCATCCTGCACATCAATTCGCCAGGTGGGGGCGCGGCAGCCTCGCAGGAGATCTACCACGAGGTGTTGCGGGTGCGGCAGGAGAAGCACAAGCCAATCATCGCCTCGGTCGAGTCGGTAGGAGCATCGGGCGCGTATTACATTGCGTCAGGCTGCAACAAGATTTACGCCAACGACGCGTCTGTCGTGGGTTCGATCGGCGTCATCATGGAGTGGACCAACTACGGCGATCTGATGCGCTGGGCAAAGCTGAAGTCGGTGGTCATCCACGCAGGCGAGCTGAAGGATGCAGGCGACCCGACCCATGATATGACGCCACAGGAAGCAGCCTACTTCCAATCCCTGGTCGACAACATGTACGGGCAATTTGTGCATGACGTGGCGGACGGGCGGCATACCTCTCCGGACCGGATCAAGCCGCTGGCGACGGGCCAGGTGTGGACGGGGCAGCAGGCGCTGCCGCTGGGCCTGATCGACAAGATCGGCGGCTATCGGGTGGCGCTGATCGACACCGCGCGGGCGGCAGGAATTAAGGACGAACCCAACGTGGTGAAGCCGGCGTCGGCGAAGAGGGGTCTGGCGGCGCTGCTGAACGGAGACGCGGACGATCTGTTGCCCAGTGCGGGCAACCTGCTGAACCGGGCGCCGGGATTCTACTTTATCTGGAAGTGAACTGGCGGAACGGGGGACCGCGGCCGACCGCGGTGACCTGGTGACCATCAGGCAGGTTACCGAGGCGTTCAAGGACCCGAATTTTCTGGAGACGTGCGGGAGACAGAATCAGGCTTCCTGCCGTCTGTATTATGCAGCGCAAGTTGTTCCAACACATCCCAGGCTCATCAGTCCCGGTTCAGGAGAAGCGTTTTGACAAAGGCAGATCTGGTCGACAAGGTTACCGCGCTCGGTGACCTCACCCGCCGCGACGGAGAAATCATCGTGGATCTGTTATTCGATTCGGTCATTGGCGCTCTGAAGTCGGGTGACAAGATTGAAATCCGCGGGTTTGGCAGCTTCCGCACGCGGCAGCGGAATTCGCGCACCGGACGCAACCCTAAGACGGGTGCGAAGGTGGAAGTTCCGGCGAAGAAGGTTCCGTTCTTCAAGCCTTCGAAGGAACTCCGCGATTTGATCAATCCGAAGGCGGCGAACTCGATCTCGATGGATCCGGTCGACCCACATCATCCGCCGGCGATGTAAGCTGCGCCGGGCGCGATGCGAGCGACGTCAGGAATGTGAGACAGATCGAGCGAAAACCTCGTATGCTTTCGGCATAGCCATGGCCTACGAAGCGGCAGATCCAACCATTGCAGACACTCTTGTTGCTCCTGACATCGCCGCGGTGCGGACGCTCGCCCTTACGCGGCGGTTCGGAGATTTCACGGCGGTCGACGACGTAAACCTGAGCGTGGCCCCCGGGCAGTTTTTTGGATTTCTGGGACCGAACGGCGCGGGGAAATCCACCACCATCAAGATGCTGACGGGTTTGCTGGCTCCCACCAGCGGAACCATCGAAATTCTAGGTGAGGACTTCACCCGAAACGCGGTGGAGTTGAAGCGGCAGATCGGCGTGGTGCCGGAGGGTCTGGCGCTGTTCGGGCGGCTGACTGCGCCGGAATACCTAACCTTCGTGGGCCGGATGTACGGACTGGACAAGGAAACCACGCGGCAGCGAACGGCGGAGCTGCTGGACTTCATGTCGTTGAGCGGCGAATCGAAGAAGCTGGTGACGGACTTCTCGCACGGCATGCAGAAGAAGCTGGCGCTGGCGGCGGCGGTCATTCACGGACCGCGCATTCTGTTTCTGGACGAGCCGTTTGAAGGCGTTGACGCGATCGCGGCCGGGACGCTGAAGGCCATGCTGCAGGGGATGATTGCGCGCGGCGCGACCATCTTTCTGACCTCGCATGTGCTGGAGATCGTGGAACGGCTTTGCAGCCATGTGGCGATCATCCAGAAGGGCCGGCTGGTGGCGCAGGGCTCGCTGGAGGAGCTGCGCGAGGGGGTAGAGGCGCAGCATCCGGGCTCGGGCAGAGCCGAGAAGGCGACGCTCGAAGAGATTTTCTTGAACGTGCTGGGAGCGGGGCACTCCACCGGCGTGCCGGCGCCCGAACAGGAGCTTTCGTGGCTGGGGTGAGCGGGATGGCGTCGATCTCGGCTGGGCAGCAGTTTCGCGCCATCGCCTTTCTGCGGTGGCGGCTGTTTGCCAATGGGTTCCGGCGCAAAGGCGGAGCCGGGGAGCTGGTGGCGCGGCTGATCGTATATCCCATAGGCTTTTTGTTCTTGCTGGGACCGACGCTGGGGGCGGGGTTCGGCTCGTGGGCGGCGGTTTCAGCCGGCAAGCTGCAGGTGGTGTCGATGGTGTTCTGGGGCATCACGCTGTTGCAGGTGCTGGTGAGCATCAACATCTCGCCGCCGGGCATGAGCTTCGACCCGGAGACGCTGATCCGGTTTCCCGTCTCGCTGAGCCGCTATGTGGTGGTGCGGCTGTTCCTGGGGCTGCTGAGTGCGGCGACGATCGTTGGAACCTGCTGCCTGCTGGCGGCGGCGGTGGGCACGACGGTGGCGCGGCCAGACCTCGCCGCGATCGTCTTTCCCGCAGCCATCCTGCTCGCGATCACCAACATGCTGATGGTCCGAATGGCGTTTGCCTGGATCGATCGCTGGCTCTCCACGCGGCGGGCGCGGGAGCTGTTTACCGGGTTCATCATTGTGATCTCGGTCGGAGTACAGTACGT
This sequence comes from Rhodanobacteraceae bacterium, assembly GCA_903970285.1. Lineage (GTDB taxonomy): Bacteria > Acidobacteriota > Terriglobia > Terriglobales > Acidobacteriaceae > Edaphobacter. Next base: position 72,399 of record CAJCHN010000081.1, read on the forward strand.
CAACCTGACCTTCAACCCGGGCTTCAACCGGCACGGCGGCGAGGCGCAACTGCGCAAGATTGCGGCGGCGCGGCATCTGTATCACTCATCGCAGGCGATCCTGTCGCATTTTCCTTCCGGGCTGGCGGGAGCATCCGTGGTAAACGTCGCACACGCGGCTACCCCCTACGCAGTGGGGAATTTATTTGCGCTGACCTTGTATGCCGGCTTATTCCTGATGGTGTTTGCCTGGCGGATGGAGCGCGAGTACCGGGGTGAAAGCCTTTCGGATACGGCTGGAGCAGCGGCACCGGCGAGAGACACCACTGGTCCGGCAAATGCCATGATGCCCGGCGCAGTACTTCCGCCGGTCCTCAGCCAGACGGCAGACGCACCAGGGTTCAAGCTGCCAGGTCCGCTCTCGGCGGCGCTCACCAAGGAGTGGATTTACGTTCGGCGCAACATGATGCAGCTCTATGGAATGCTGGGGCCGGTGGCCATGGTGTTTCTCTTCGCCGGCCGCGTGGGCTCACACTTTTCCGGCTCGACGTGGACGTTCCCGGCGGCCATGGCGTACTCAACCCTCGGCATCTCCGCGCTGGCGTATAACTCGTTCGGTCTGGATGCAGAAGGGATTCAGTTCTACTTCCTGGCGCCGGTACGATTGAGCACGATCGTGCTGGCCAAGAACCTGTTCAGCTTTGCCATAGTGGGCGCAGAGTTTCTGCTGGTATACGTTGTGCTTGCCATCGTTGCGTCACGCCCTACGCTTCCGGTGGCGCTGGCTACTCTGGCATGGCTGATCCTGGCCGCGCTCGTAAATGTCACCGTGGGCAACATGCGATCGGTGATCGCGCCGAAGAAGATGGATCCGAGCAAGCTTTCACGAAAGCAGACGTCGCAGTTGAGTGCGCTGATGAGCATCCTGCTGATGCTGGTGGCGGGCGCGGTGGGAGCAGGGGTGATGTTCCTGGGAATCTCGCTCGAGTTGCCGTGGCTGCCCGTCGTCGTGCTTGCGGCGCTCGCGGTGGGCGCAGCGGCGTTGTACCGGGCGGGCCTGACCGGGCTTGATGCCTTGGCATCCAAGCACCAGGAGACGATGATCGAAGAACTCTGCAAGGCGAGCTAGGAGCGAATCTCCTCCTGCATCGGAGCTGAGGTTCTTGATGAATGCCGTTTCCCTGAGAGTTTGAAGCCGCCGGCTGCCAAGCCGCCCTCTCCACCAATGGAGATTTGCTTGAGCCAGTACCTATGCTGACTCAACAGAGCTTTCAGCCGACCCCGGAGCACGACTTCCTGCTTCGTCGACCCGGCCGATCAGTGCCATGGATCGCCCGGTAAAGCCGTTTTCGGCACGGTGCGAAAAGTATTTGCGGCCGCCTTCCCGCAGCAGCGTGCATCCGGTGCATTCTCCCACCAAGGCGATGCGCTCAGCGGCCATTCCAGCGTCCAGCATCTGGCGGCGGTTGGCTTCGGCCAGGTTGAGGTGCATCGCTGCGTCACGCGTTGAGAAGAGGTCGGCCGCATAGGGAAAGGCGCCGGCGAACTCGCTCCGCACCTCTTCGCCCACGGCGTAGCAGCATGGCCCGATGCAGGGCCCGACGGCGCCGATGAGGTCGTCCGGCGCGGAGCGAAACTCCTGCTCCATGCGCGCAATTCCCTGCTGAACGATGCCCTGGGCCGTACCGCGCCACCCGGCATGGAAGGCGGCAACAATGCGTAGCCGCGTGTCTGCGATCAGGACCGGAACACAGTCGGCGACCTGAATGCCGAGCCACAGGCGCGGCGCGGCGCTGATGAGCCCGTCAGCCTGGATGATTCCCGAAGCTTCCGCCGCTTCGCCGCCCAGGCGGGTCTGGATCTGAGCTCCATGTACCTGGCGCACGGTGATGAGCGAGCCGGACTCGCCGCCGGTGACCGCTTCCACAAAACGCCGCCGATTCTCGCGGACGCGCTCCGGCTCGTCGTCCGTCGTAAAGCCGAGGTTGAGCTGTCCCGGGCCGTAGACCGTCGAAGTTCCTCCGCTGCGAGTTGAAAATCCATGCCGCAGCCATGAATATTGCTCCCAGGCAGTGACCTGCACCAGGTCGAGCGGCATCCCATTGGTCACCATGGGCTTGAGTGTACGCATATCACTTTCCGCGTTTCAACGCGTCCAACCAGCCGCTGCGTTCCTGCGGAGCCTGGGGTAAGTCGCGTATCTGGTGCATCTTGCGCGGGAAAACGGGCCGGGGAGCGCATCCCGCTGCACCCTGCCGGAAGCGGTTGCATCCAAACCGGGTGGTCTGTAAGATACGCCGATTGATTCGATAGGAAGTTCAAACATTGCCTAATCTGACGACCCATCTTCGTTCCCGCATCGGCAAGGTCTGCGTTGCCATTACCGGCGTGACCGCCGCCGAGATGCTGGAGAAGGCCGCGAGCGCCGTAAAGGAGACTCCCTTCGTGGAGTTTCGCCTCGATTATCTGGAGAAACCGGCTGCTGCGCTGGGCAAGCTCAAGACTTTTCTAGCGGAGAATACCGCCGTTACTGCCATCGCGACGTGCAGGCGAGCGGAGAATGGAGGGAAGTTCGAAGGCACGGTTGCGGCCGAACTGGACATCCTGATGAAGGCAGCAGCGCCGGCGGACGATCAGATTCCGTTCCAGATGGTAGACCTCGAGCTGGAATCGGCGGAGGCGCTTAAGCCGGCTGACGTGGCAAAACTGCGCGCGAGCGGCGTGGGATTGATCGTAAGCCATCACAATTTCAAGGAGACGCGGGACCTCGACGGAATCTATGCGCGAATCGAGCCATTCGCGCCGAACTTCGTCAAGATTGTGCCCACGGCGAAGACGCTGACCGATAACGTGACGCTGATGCGGTTTATCGAACGCATCTCCGACTCGGCGGCGATCGTGGGCATCTGCATGGGCGATGCGGGGATTATCTCGCGGGTGCTGGGACTGCGCGCAGGGTCGGCGTTCACCTTCGCAGCCGCCAGTGTGGGAGAAGAGACGGGGCCCGGACAGATTGCGGCGCGAACGCTGGTCGAGACCTACCGGATTGAGGAGGTGGATGCGGCAACGCGGGTGTATGGCGTGGCGGGAAACCCGGTAAACAAGTCGCTTTCACCGATCATGATGAACACCGCTTTCCGGCGCGAGACCGTCAACGCGGTGTACCTGGCGCTGCAGACAGCGAAGATGGACGACCTGGTAAGTCTGATCGGACAAATTCCCATCCAGGGCGCCTCGATCACGATGCCGCACAAGCAGGCAATCCTGCCGCATCTGGAGCACATGGACGCGCTTTCACAGAAGATTGGCGCGTGCAATACGGTCAGTCGCGTGGAAGGCAGGTTGTACGGATTCAACACCGACGTGGCTGGGATTCTGTCTCCGCTGCAGAAGCGCATCGACGTCAAGGGGGCAAAGGTGCTGGTGCTGGGAGCCGGCGGGTCGGCGCGCGCGGCGGTGTTTGGCCTGCGCGATAAAGGTGCGGATGTGTTCCTTCTGAACCGCACGCCGGAGACGGCGGCGAAGCTGGCCAAGCAAGCTGGTGCGAAGTGCATCAAGCGCGAAGCTTTGGCCAAGAGCAGCTTCGATGTGATTCTGAATGCGACGCCGGTCGGGATGGCCGGGAACAAGTCGCCGCAGATTCTGGGACCCGACGAGTTGAAGGCGCGGATCGTCTTCGACATCGTCTACAACCCCATCGACACGCCGCTGATCCGCATGGCGCGGCAGCAGGGCCTCACCGTAATTACCGGCGTCGAGATGTTTGTGCAGCAGGGCGCGCGGCAGTTCGAGATCTGGACCGGCAAACCGGCTCCCGAGGAAGAGATGCTGCGCGTTGTCGTACATTCGCTGAAGCAGCAGGCCGAGATCGCCGCGGCGTCTCACCCCGCGGAAGCAACTGTGAAGAAGTCAAAGGTCAAGCAGGCTTCGTAAGCGCATCATTCGATCGCCTGGTGCCAAACCGCCGCGGGAAATCACCACTGTGGCAATCAATGCTGTGCGGACCAGCGGCTCTCGTGGCCCTTTTACTCCTGTGAGATCGACGCTTCGAACGCGGGCGCCGGTTTACCCGAACCAATTCGTGTGCCGGCGGTCGAGATGACCTGAAGTTGTGCGCTCAGGAAAAATCAAGCGTGTGGATTCCACGCCTGTGGATTGCACGATAGAGCCAGATGATTGCCCGGTCGGGGAGTGCCCTTCCTTCGCGCCCAGCATGTACGATACAACTGCACAAATCATCTTCAGGACGCGCTCATCCCCAGAGCCGTCGGCACCACGGGACCTTATGAAAAATCGGCTCCAGGGCATCTTCCAGATCAAGAACTCGTTTCTTCTCGTTCTTGTTCTCATCCAGGTGCTGATCCTCGTCCTAGCCACTCTGCTGACTCGCCTCACCCTGCATACCATCGACATCAGCGAAGCCGAGAAGCGCGACAGCGTCGCCACGTTCGTGACCAGCACGGTCGCTCATGGGACTTCCTCCGTTGAACCCGCGGTCCGCGTCCTCGTGGCCAACCAGGAGATACTCCGCCTCTTTGCCGCCCGTGATCGAGACGGTCTCTTCAATGCCACGAAGGTGCTCTTCGGCAGCCTTCAGCAGAACAATGGCGTCAAGCAGATGCAGTTCACCGCCCCCGACTTCAAGGTTCTGCTTCGGGTCCACAACCCGGCGCTCTACGGCGACGACGTCACCACGTCACGGCCCACGCTGGTGGACTGCATCACGCAACAGCATCTTGTCGCCGGCCTTGAACAGGGACGCAGCGGATACGGCTTTCGTGCCGTGATTCCCGCGACCTCTGGCGGCCAGTTCCTCGGATGTGCGGAGATGGGTTCGGACCTCGACGCGAGCTTCCTTGCTCCGCTCAACGCCAACTTTCCGGGCCGCTGGGCCATCGTCAACCTGGATCGTGGCACCCGCCTGACCAGCGACGCTGCCCTCGTCGCCGCGCTGAATGAGCCTGCAAACAGCGACATCCGCAATCCGAACTACAGCACGCCTGCGAACATCCTGAAATCTCTGCTGAACTCCCAGCCCTACTTCGAGTACCTCAAGTCTTCCGAGGAGATGGCGCTCTACATCCCCATCCGCAACTTCAAGGGAGATATCGCCCTGTACGTTCGGTACGTCACCCCCACCACCTACTACGCGACCGTGCGCCGCATGATCCTCAACGCACTGCTCATCTCCGTGCTCGGCATGGGGCTTACCGGCCTCGCGTTCAGCATGCTCTACCGGGGTATCAAGACTCCCGTTCTCGCGCTGGTGCAGGAGACCGAAAAGATCAAGAACTTCGACCTGCGCGAGAAGGTCGAGATCAAAGCTTCGCTGGTCGAACTCGAGAAGCTCATCCGCGCCGTCGCCGAGATGAAGATGGGACTTCAGTCCTTCCAGAAATACGTCCCCGCCA
>CAJCHN010000082.1 GCA_903970285.1 Rhodanobacteraceae bacterium
ACCGCGGCCTATTTGTTGTACGGCCAGAACTTCATCTCTTTTTTAGGAGTCGCATTCGATTTGCGCTCCTTCATCCTTGGGCTCTCAATGCCCTCGCGGGTTAGCACCTCGATCGCCAACTCCTGGTAAGCCTCTGCGCCACGCGATCGCGCGTCATACATCGCCACTGGCTTTCCATGGCTTGGCGCCTCGGCCAACCGGATGTTGCGTGGGATGGTCGTCTTGAAAAGCTTGTCGCCGAAGAAGGCTTTCAGGTTTTCAGTGACCTGTTGCGAAAGATTGGTACGGTCGTCGTACATGGTAAGCAGGACGCCTTCGAGGCCAAGTTCGGGATTGAACGCCTGGGCCACCCGGTCGAGCGTGCTGATGAGTTCGGAGATCCCTTCCAGCGCGAAGTATTCCGCCTGAAGCGGAACCAGCAGCCCCTCGGCGGCGACCAGTGCGTTGAGAGTGAGCAGGTCGAGCGCGGGCGGGCAGTCCAGCAGGATGAAGGTGTAGTGTTGATCCGTGCTGGTCAGCCGGTGAATGGCATCGTGCAGGCGGAACTCGCGTCGCGGCACCGAGACCAGCTCGATGTTCGCTCCGACGAGGTTTTTGCTTCCCGGCACCAGGGAGAGCGTGGCGATGGGTGTAGGTTGAGTGGCCTCGGCAAGGGTCGTGGGCCCCAGCAGGACGTCGTAGACCGACAGGCGGTGCGGCTCGTCGTCCTTTTGCCTCCGGAAGCCCAGCCCCCCGGTGGTGTTTGCCTGGGGATCGCAGTCGATGATGAGGACGCTGTGGCCTTCGAGCGCGAGCGCTGCGCCCAGGTTGATCGCCGTAGTTGTTTTGCCGACTCCACCCTTCTGGTTGACGACGGCGAGGGTCTTGGTCCGGAGAACTTTGGCTGGCGGCTGCAGGGGACTTGTACCGGAGGTGGCTTGAGGTGGTGCTTCACTGGGCATGTAGGCTACTGGCAAGGGTAACGGTAGCCAACGAAAGCTGCAACGGCTGTGTTCCACGTGGAACACAGCCGTTGCACTCATGGAACCTTCTTACCGAATTCTTGCCGAGGCTCTCACCAGGTTGGGTTGTGACGCGTCCTGATGGACCTGGGGCATCTGTGCCGCTGCTCGCGCCAGGTCGCGGATGGTGCGGCGAATTTGCCTGCGGGTGAGCGGCTCATACAGCCGCAGCGCGTCCTGATTCACCATCGCATGACCGCATGCCCGGCAGGAACGACGCCGATCGTTCTGGGGCTCGGCAGGATCGGTCGGCTGACAGATGCATGACAGCGAACCCATGGAGGAAGCGTTCATCAGCGACGTTGCCGGAGCCACTTCGTCCGCATCGAACGGTGGATCATCCCTGCAGACGAAGAACAAGACCCCTAACGAAGTAAGCCCGGAGGAGAGGACGGCGGCGGTGGTGGAGAGCAGATGAGGCAGGGGAGACACAAGCATTGATGTTCTCCGGAGACAATAGTCTCGACCTCTGAAGGCTAAAGTGTGAGAAAAAGAAGGTCCATCGCCGATCGGGGTGAGTAGCTCTACAACTATCGGGTCGAAATCGGATGTTCCACGTGGAACATCCTAGCGAATGCATTCAAGAAGCGTTGAGTGCCTTCCCGGCATAGCGAGCACTACCCTGTCTTCCGCGTCGGCCGACGGTTCGACACGCGAGCCTGAGCAGAAATGCAGGATAGTTCCCCCTGCGGCAAGCCGCTCCCGCGCCAGTTTCAGCGCACGCACAGGGTTGTCCACGGCCCTCAGAGTCACTACATCGAAGACACGCTTCGCCGGCAACTCCTCCACACGGCTGGCCCAGACCTCTGTCTTCAGGCCGAGCACCCGCACCGCCTCCCGCAAGAATGCGGCTTTCTTGTTCTGGGATTCAGCCAGGGTGACCGCGACCTCGGGATGTACCAGGGCGATGGGAAGTCCGGGGAACCCGGCGCCGGAACCAAGATCCAGCAAGGTCGCAGCCTTCGGAAGGTGCTGGGCAGCAAACAGCGACTCCCCAAAATGCCGCGTCACGATCTCCTCCGGCTCGCGGATCGCCGAGAGGTTGGTCTTTGCGTTCCACCTGCGAAGCAGATCCAGATACACGGATAGCTGTTCGAGCACCTGATCCGAGAGTCCCGGATTGTACGGCCATAGAAGCGTCTTCAGCCGCTCGTGCGTCAGCGCTGCCATTCCTACACCAGCACGGAGGTGGTCACGGCCCGCGGCGTCCAGTGGGCTGCCTCCTGGACCAGGCGCTCGAACAGCCGCCTGGACGTGCCGCTGGAAGCGGTGTTTCGCTCCGGGTGCCACTGCACACCGAGGACGAAGTGCCGGCCGTCGGAATGTTGCGCACCTTCGATCGCCTCCACGACACCATCCTGGGGGCAGCGGGCGGAGACGAGTAAACCATCGCCGGCAATCCCAACTGCCTGGTGATGCGAAGAATTGACCGGCAACCGAAGAAATCCGTCCAACGCCGCGGCTTCATCCGCATCGACAATCGAGCCCAGCAGGCTGCCCGCAGCAACGGCAGCCGTGTGCGCCACCGAAACGGAGCGAGTAGCGTCATGATTCACCGGCAGGACGGTAAGGTCCTGCAGCAGGGTTCCTGAGCGCCAGACATTCAGCATCTGGGCACCGAAGCAGATGCCCAGGATCGGCTTGTAGAGATTGTGTGCATCCTGCAGGAGGAGTTCGTCGGTGCTCTCCCGGGGAAGATCCGGCGCAGCCGTCGCCTCTTCAACGGCTTGACCATACTTGGCGGGATTCACATCGGCCGGGCTTCCCGGCAGGACGATCGCCTGGCACTGGTTCGCCAGTTCAGCGATCGCCCGTGGGCTTAGGTCCAGACCAAACTGCACCGGGTCGCCCCCGGCTGCATGAATGCAGTCCGCATAGGAGCACCAGTTCAGCCGGTTGTACTCTCGATCGAAGCTGGTTGGGGAGGGAACGGCGATTCTTGGAATGGGCATGGCTCTCTCAGTCTAGCGTCTCCGCATGCTGGAAGTAGAGCTTTGTGATGGCCGAGAAGAGTTGTTCCGTCAGTGCATCCGCATCCCGGGTAGTCAGTCCCGTCGTGTCGAGCGGTTCGCCGATCACCACCTTCACCGGGTGCGGCGTCAGGTGATAGCTGTGGATCGGCAGCATCTCGTAGGTTCCTACCAGCGCCAGAGGAACCAGCGGGACCTGCGCTTTGATGGCCATGAAGGCGGCTCCCGACTGAAAAGGTGTCAACTTTCCGTGCTCGGCGCGTCCGCCTTCCGGAAACAGCAGCAGCGGCAACCCCGATTTGAGCGTCTTCACCCCACGCAGCAGCCCGGCAATCGCAGATCGTCCCGAGTTGGCGTCGATCGGCACCTGGCCGGACCGGTTCAGGTACCAGCCGATGAACGGTGCCTTCCAGAGCGACTGCTTCGCCAGGATACGGAATTGGAACGGAAGCTTCGCGAACAGCACCGGCGTGTCGTAGTAGCTCAGGTGATTGGAGGCGTAAACCGCCACCTGCTCTGGCCTGAGATGCTCCGCACCGACCAGCTCGATGGGGGAAAGACTGATGATCAGCAGTACCCGGGCCCATATCCGGGCGACCTCGTGCTGCTGCCACCCCGACCTGTCCCACAATCCGCACACCAAAGAGATGCTGCCGAAAAAGGTGGTCGATACCACGATCATCGGCAGCACGATCAGGTAGGTCAGCCAGCGGATCCCGATGCTTGGACTCCGCTCAAGCTTGCGTTCTTCCACGGGTTCGAGTTCGGTCACGCAGGAACCTCGATTGGGCGCAAGGCAAGGCTGCGCAGTTCTCCCACCAGGTACACGGATCCCGTTGCGATGACGATACCGGCCGGCGGCGTGAGTTCGCGGGCAAGTTGCAGCGCGTGCGGCAGATCGTTCGCCGCCAGGGCAGGAACATCCAACTTGCGGGCCGCTTCGACTAAATCATCCATCGACGCCGCCCGTACGTTCGGAATCGGCGCCAGGATCAGGTGATCGCGCCGCCGCAGCGAATCTCCATCGGAGGAGGAATCGAAGAGTGGAAACAGGATGCGAGACATCTCTTCCAGTTTCTTGTCGCGCAGGCAGGAAAAGATGAGCGTGCGCGGCTGCGCCTCCGGCAGGGCAGCGATGGCCGCCCGCAGCGTCCAGGCACCGGCCGGGTTGTGGGCCACGTCGAGCAGCAGGTTCGGCTCGATCCACTCCAGCCTTCCTGGCCAGTTGGTATTGCGAATCCCCGCGGCTAGTGCCGAGTTTGGGATTTTGTAACCATGGTGGTTACGCAATTCCATCGCCGCCGCGATCGCCAGCGCAATGTTCCTTTGCTGATGCGACCCCGCCAGCGGTGAATCCACCTCCAGCAACTCCGGTCCGGGCGAATCCTCCAGCAGCAGCGTGTAGCGGTTTCGCAGCAGCGCGCCGGCGTCCGGCGACCGCTCGGCGTTGCGTTGCGCCGCCGGCAGGTAGGGCGCGGCGCTGATGCCCCGAACCCCTAGCCTGGCAGCCGCCACGCCGATGGCCTGGTTGGCTTCGGGATGCTGGGACAACGTGATCAGCGTTCCATGTTCGCGCAGGATGCCCGCCTTCTCCGTCGCGATTTCGGCGATGGTCTCGCCCAGAAAATCCTGGTGATCGAGCGATATGTCCGTGATGACCGAAAACAGGGGATCGACGATATTGGTCGCATCGAGCCGCCCGCCGAGACCCACTTCAAGCACCACGATCTCAGCCCGCGCCGGTCCATCCGGCTCCTGCGCACCGCCAAACCACGCAAACGCCACCGCCGTCAGGCGTTCGAAGAAGCTGGGCGAGCCCGGGAGCTCTCCCGCCTGCACCAGTCGCTGGCTGGCATCGTCCACCAGCGTGTAGAAGTGTGCAAACTCGTCATCCGGGATCGGCGCCAACCGCAGAGTTCCATTCGCAGCGGGAGTCGACGCCGACCCATACTCCGGCGGGAGCACCGCATGGGCGAGCTGGATCCGTTCGTTGACCCGGCGCAAGTGAGGGCTGGTGTACAGCCCTGTACGATACCCCGCAGCGGTCAGAATCGAACCCAGTGTCGCCGCCGTCGAACCCTTGCCGTTGGTCCCGGCAATCAGCACGGAAGCAAAGCGCCGCTGCGGGTCTCCCAGGGCCGCACACAGGCGGCGCATGTGGGCGAGCTCGAACTTCCTTCGCGGCGCGCCTCCGGCAACTGGCGCCAGCTCCGGCCCCAGCGCGTGCAGATGTGCCAATACCTCCGCGTAGGTCATGGGCTCATTCTACGGCGAAGCCAGCCCGGTACGAACGGGCACTCGGCGACTCATCCTGTGCGATCTTCCGACGATAAAAGATGCAGAGGCGGTTGGCTGGAGACCGAGGTCCCACAGAAGCCAACCCGAGGAGAGATGCAATGGGAGATCTACTGACAGCGCTTTCGTTTATTGCAATGATTTTGGCGCCGTGCGTGGTGGCGATGGGCACCGGAGTCGCAGAGGGCGCGGAGCTTGGCGTGCGTAACCCGGCGGAGCTTGAAGCGAGACGCTCACACCGGGCCTACATCCCTGGGTAGAGTCTTACTTCGCGGCTGCTGTCACCGCCGGGGTGAACTCCGCAATCAGGTCTTCGCGCGCCGTCTTCCCCATGTCGACTCCGCTAGTGCCGCCGGCGAGCACGATATTGACGTCGGTCAGGCCGATGAAGCCGAGAATCTGTTTGAGGTATGCAGACTCGGAGTTGTAGCTTTCCATCTGCGAGCCCGGCGCGTACACACCACCCGAGGCAAGGATGATGGTCACCTTCTTGCCCTTGAGCAGACCCTCGTAGCTCGCCGTGAAGGTCTCGTTGATGCGTACGACATGATCGATCCAGGCTTTCAGGATGGCCGGGATGCTGAAGTTATACATAGGCGTCCCGATCACGATGTCATCCGCCTGCTTGAGTTCGCCGATGAGCTCGTTCGAGACCTCGAGCGCCGCCTGCATCTCGGGCGAGTGCTGCTCGGCCGGAGTGTAAGCTCCGGCGATCCACGGTAGATCGACAAAGGGAAGATTCGTCTGGTAAAGATCACGCGTGATGACGGCGCCACGATCGTGATTCTTCTTCCACTCCTCGACAAACGAGGAGGTAAGCGCGCGGGAGATGGAGTAGTCGCCACGGGGGCTGGCTAGAACGGTAAGCAGAGTTGGCATGAAAGTCCTCAACGGCGTTTAGATGTCGGAACAGCTTCTTACTGGATGCTGACCCTCCCTCAAAGATGCGCCGCCCCTCCATTCGATGCGAAATACCCCTTGGCTTCCCGATTGCAAGACGCGGCGCTTCCAGCCCCGTTGGTGCGGCACGACCAAAGCAACTATGCTGGAAGCTGCCTGCCTAGGCCAAGGTAACGAACTCGATGAGTGCAGCAGCAGAAGCGGAAGCCAGCGTTGAAGTAGCGTCGAAGATCAGGGTGCAGTTGCCGGATGGCAGCGTTCGCGAAGTCCTGAGCGGAACCACCCCGCTCGACATCGCCACAGCCATCTCTCCGCGGCTCGCGGCGGCGGTTGTGGTGGCGCGCATTCGTCCGATGGCTGGCCTTGACATCAACCAGTCGGAAGGCGGCCAGGACGATGCACCGGCAGCAGCGCCCGATTCCGGTTCGAGCGCACCCGAAACCGTGTACGGCAAGGACGATCCGGAGGCGGAGAAGATCGTCGACCTGACCACGCCGCTGACGGAGGACGTAGAACTCTGGCTGCTCAAGGAGCAGGACGAAGCTTCGCTGAAGGTTGTGCGCCACTCCGCCGCGCATGTCATGGCGACTGCCATTCTGGAACTCTTTCCCGAAACCAAACTGGGCCACGGCCCCGCGACAGACCAGGGCTTCTTCTACGACGTCTACCGTCAGAACCCCTTCACCGAGGACGATCTTGCGGCCATCGAAGCCCGTATGGCAGAGGTGGTCGCACGCGACGAAGCCTTTGTGCGCGAGACCGAGCCGCGCGAGCAGGGTCTCGCCGACTACGAACGCCAGGGCGAGTTCATGAAGGTGCACTTCATCGAACGTTTTACGCAGCCCGGCGACGAGATCTCGCTCTACCGCAACGGCAGCTTCACCGACTTCTGCCGCGGGCCGCACGTTCCTTCGACCGGCCGCGTCAAGGCGTTCAAGGTTCTTTCGGTCGCCGGAGCCTACTGGCTGGGCGATGAGAACAACCAGCAGCTGCAGCGCATCTACGGCACCGCCTTCTTCAACGAGAAAGACCTGAAAGCGCACTTTGCCCGGCTCGAAGAGATCAAGGCGCGCGACCATCGCGTGCTCGGAAAGCAGCTCGACCTCTTCTCGATCCAGGAGGTCGCCGGCTCCGGCCTCATCTTCTGGCACCCCAAGGGCGGCCTCATTCGCAAGATCATGGAAGACTGGATGCGCGAGGAGTGCCTGCGGCGCGGATACAGGATGGTCTACACCCCGCACATCATGCGGCGCGAGCTCTGGAAGATCTCCGGGCACGAGGTCAACTACGGCGAAAACATGTATCCGCCGATGGAACTGGATGACGCCGAGTACCGGCTGAAGCCCATGAACTGCCCCGGCCACATCCTCATCTACAAGAACACCCCCAAGAGCTATCGCGACCTTCCGGTTCGTTACGCGGAACTTGGCAATGTTTATCGGTATGAGCGGTCGGGCACCATGCACGGCCTGCTCCGTGTCCGCGGATTCACCCAGGATGACGCACACATCTTCTGCATGCCGTCGCAGATCGAGGACGAGGTGGAGGCCTGCATCGACTTCGCGCAGGCGGTCCTGAAGACCTTCGGCTTCGCCGAGTTCAAGGTTGAGCTCTCCACCTGGGATCCTTCCGACAAGAAGTTCATCGGCGAAGCTGCGCAGTGGGATTTCGCCGTCAGTTCGCTCGTCAAAGTTCTGGACCGCAAGAACATTCCCTTCAGAACGATCCCCGGCGAAGCCGCTTTCTATGGGCCCAAGATCGATATTAAACTCGTCGACGTCCTCGGACGCATGTGGCAGCTCTCCACCGTTCAGTTCGACTGGAACCTGCCCGCCCGCTTCGACCTCACGTACAAGGGCGAGGATGGCGAGCTCCATCAGCCCGTCATGGTCCACCGCGCGCTCTTCGGTTCAGTCGAGCGCTTCTTCGGTGTGCTCATCGAGCACTACGCCGGCGCCTTCCCGCTGTGGCTTTCCCCGGTGCAGGTCGGCCTCGTGCCTATCTCTACCGAGAAGCACCTCGACTATGCGCGCGAGGTCAAGTCGAAGCTTGAGGCCGCTGGCCTGCGCGTCGAACTGGATGAGCGCAACGAAGCGATGAAGGCCAAGATTCGCGACTTCGCCAACGAAAAGGTTCCGTTCATCCTCATCCTGGGCGATAAGGAAACCGCCACCGGTGCCGTCAGCGTCCGCGTGCGCGGCAAGGGCGACGAGGGCAGCGTGCCGCTCGAAGCCTTCATCGATCGCTGTAAGCACCTGCAGCAAAGCAGGCGCGTCGACCTCTGAAATCGTCCACCGCCCTAAGTGGAACCTGAACTCCGAAGTAAAGAAGACTCTCGATGTGTGTTCTTCGCTGACAGCTTGCAGCCGGACTTCCAAGCTGTCAGCTCTCAAATCTCGCTCTCTCCGCAAGACCCTCCAGCCTACGGCAAAGCCTGGAACTCAATCCCGCTTGGCTCTGCGGCAGAGTGATAGATACGTTCCGTCGCCGGCTTGAAGTCCTCCGGCTTTGCGTTCGAAATGTCGACGAACGTCTGCGGATTCAGGTCGACCAGCGGAAACCACGAACTTTGCACCTGCACCATGATGCGGTGCCCTTTGAGAAACGTATGGTTTACCTGGACCAGCGAGAAGTCCAGCAGCTCCGGCTGGTTGGGCGTAAACGGCTCGGGCTTGTAGAAGCCGTGGCGGAACTTGCCCCGCATGGGCTCGCCGCGTACCAGCTGCTCATATCCGCCCATGATCACGGGCGAATCCAGTACGTCTTTCGGCCGGTCGCCAGGCTTCGGCTGCATATCCGGGTAGCTGAAGTCCTGCGGATACACATCGATCAGCTTGACCACGAAGTCCGAGTCGGTCCCGGAGGTGCTCGCGTGCAGCTTCGCCCGCAGCGGCCCGGCAAAGGTCACATCCTCGGTCAGCGGGTCTGTCTCGTACACCAGCACATCCGGTCGCGCAGCCGCGAAGCGTTGATCGGCAATCATGTACTCGCGCGGCGGCCCAGCGCTGTGCGGGTAGGAGACCTCCGGGACAGGATGCGCCGGGTCGGACACGTAAGCGTCGTACGCGGAGGCGCCATCAGCCGGCGGCGGCGGCGTAAACATGAGCTTCCCGCCCGCAGCGAAGTAAAGCATCTTCGGCTTCGAACCCGCGGGCGGCCAGGCGCTGTACGTCTTCCACTGGTTCGATCCGGTCTCGAAGACCGTAGCCACCGCGAGCCCGGGGTCCGGCACGTCTTTCAGATAATGCTCGAAGAAGGGGAACTGGATCTTCTCGCGGAAGTACTCGGCGGTCGTGGAACCGAACTCGATGTCGCCGAAGCGCTCCCCATTCACAGCCGCCCAGGCACCATGGAACCACGGTCCGATGACCAGCCGGTTCGAGGTTTCGGGGCTCTGCCGGGCGATGCTCTCAAACGTGCTGTGCGGTCCGTTCAGGTCCTCCGCATCGAACCAGCCGCCCACCGTCAGCACTGCGGCATGGATGTTGTGCAGGTGCCGCGAGATGTCGCGTGCATCCCAGTACGCGTCGCGGTTGGGATGGTTACTCTGATCATCGAAGTACGGATTGTTGATCAACGCACGTGCCTTTGAGAGCGGCTCCCAGGTGGCCAGGTCGTTGGCGTATGCATCGGCGTCAACTTCGGGCAGCGGCGTCGGTTTCGCGGGAAGCACCGGGTTCTTCTGCGGCCGGAAGAAGCCGTAGAAGTCGTTCGCCTCCAGCATGAACGCGCCGTTATGGTAGGCATCGTCGTTATCGTGAAGATCGGTCACCGGAGCCTGCGGGCTCGCAGCCTTGATCGCCGGATGCCCATCGATGATCGAAGCTGAAGTATAGAAGCCCGGATACGAGATCCCCAGAATTCCGACGCGCCCGTTGTTATGCGGAATATTTTTCAGCAGCCACTCGGTCGTGTCATACATATCCGTCGATTCATCGTGCTGAGTTCCCGTGGGATGATCGATGTGCGGCGTCATCTCCTGCCACTCGCCCTCCGATTCGAAACGCCCGCGCACATCCTGATAGACAAAGATGTAGCCGGATTCTTCAAAGGAGCGCGAAGGCCCAATCGCCGGCCGGTACGCGTCCGGTCCGTACGGCGCAACCGAGTAGCAGGTGCGCGTGACCAGGAAGGGATACGTGCGCGACGTATCCTTCGGCGCGTACACCGTTGTGAAGAGCGTGATTCCGTCGCGCATCTTCACGTGGTATTCGGTCTTGGTGTAGTGATCGCGCACCACGTACGGCGCAGGCGTCTGCGAGGCGGAAAGCGATGCCGGTGTCTGGCACAGGGCACGCGACCCGCCACAGAGGGCGAGCAGGGCAACAAGAATAAGCCGCATAGACGATCAGTCTAACGTGAAGCCGGCGCTCGCCCCGCCTCACCTCCTTCCACGTGCGGATGACCAGAACCCGCAGGCGAATGGCGGACGCACGGCGTGCCGGCCTGCATCTAACGCAGCATCTGGGTTACGCAGGGAAGTAAGAGGAGCGAAGAATGCGAGTGCTGGCAACGTTTGCGACGCGCGATATTGCGGATTCAATGAGAGATATGCTGGTGGACCACGGCTTTTACGCGTCCGATATGGTCATCATGGTCAATCGAGGATCCGCGGAGCCGCCCGAAGATGCGGTCCTCGAAGTGGGCAACGAAGGTGCGCCGGGTTTTGCCGGGTTTCAGGAGAAGATTGGAGGGGCGGTCAACGCGCTGCTGGGCAAGCACGAGATTCTCGAAGGCACCGGAAGCGAAGGCGCTCCGCAGGGGGGCGCTCTGCTCACCCTCTCGGTCAGCCGGCAATCGGACGCCGACCGCGCGATTCAGTTGCTGACACTACATCAGGCTGCGGATATTGAAGTAGTGGAGCCATAATCAAGCCTGCTCGTCGTCCCACACGGGGAAACCATCGTATAACGATGCAGAGGCCGCCTTGTTCCGCCTGAAGGAATCGATCCACGTCAATGCTCCCATCGAACGCTGCTTCCTGCTGTCGACCAGCATCGACCTGGTGCGGCAGACCATCGAGTTGCGCCCGGTCAGTGGCAAGACCACAGGACTCATCGTCGACGGCGACCGGCTGCTTTGGCGCGGGTGGAAGTTCGCCATCCCGGCCTTTCACGAAACCTTGATCACCGGATATGACCGCCCCACGTTCTTCCAGGACACCATGGGGCGCGGCTACTTCAGCCACTTCCAGCACGATCACAACTTCCAGTTCGTCGACGGCCAAACGGTGATGTGGGACATCGTTCGCTTCTCGCTTCCGCTCGGCGCCCTGGGCAAGGCGGTCGGCAAGTACATCGTCGTTCCGCACGTGCTTGGCCTCATGCAGAAGCGTTTTCAACTGCTGAAGCGGCTGGCGGAGAGCAGCGACTGGGAGCGCTACATCCCTTCCGAGTCTGATCGCCTGAGCGCCCGCGCCGCCACGCTGGAGGACCGCATCGTAAGCAGGTAGAGGAGAATCTGCGATGAAGGCTGTGGTGCTGCACGAGTACGGAGGTCCGGAGAAGCTCAAGCTGGAAGACTGGGACGATCCCATCCCGCAGGAAGGCGAGGTTCTGGTCAGGGTCGCGGCGGTCAGCATCAACCCGGTGGATTGGAAGATGCGCTCCGGAGCAGCCAAGGCGCGCTTTCCGCTGGAGTTTCCCGCGATCCTTGGCCGCGATGTCTCGGGCGTTGTGCGCGAGGTGGGGCCCGGCGTCACCGCGTTCGAGCCCGGCGACAAGGTCTTCGCGCTCGCCAACAAGACCTACGCGGAGCTTTGTATCGTGAAGGCGTCGGAGTTGGCGAAGGTTCCCGAGGGCATCGAACTCGTGCACGCCGCGGCCCTGCCTCTGGTCACGCTGACCGGAGACCAGTTGATCCGCGTCGGTACCGGCATTCAGAAGGACCAGACGGTGCTCGTCACCGGAGCGCTGGGCGGCGTCGGGCGCAGCGCCGTGCGGGTGGCGAAGGATGCGGGTGCGACGGTGATCGCGGGCGTGCGGAAGAAGCAGCTCGAAGAAGCCAGCATGCTGGGTGCGGACCAGGTGATTGCGCTCGACGATGATGACGCCCTTGCCAGACTGGGGATGATCGACGCGGTCGCGGACACGGTGAACCACGAGACCGCCGAGAAGTTGATCGGCAAAGTCGTGCCGGGGGGCATCTTTGCCAGCGTGCTCGGACCGCCGGGGAACGCCGCGTTGCACCCGAAGGTGAAGGTGGTGCCGGTGATGTGCGTGCCCGATCCGGAGCGCATGGTGAAGCTGGCCGGAGATGTCCGGGACAAGCGCCTGCGGATTCCGATCGACCGCATGCTTCCACTGGCCGAAGCCGGCCCAGGGCAGGCCGCAGCCGAAAAGGGCGGCA
The DNA here is from genome assembly GCA_903970285.1 of Rhodanobacteraceae bacterium. Taxonomy (GTDB): domain Bacteria; phylum Acidobacteriota; class Terriglobia; order Terriglobales; family Acidobacteriaceae; genus Edaphobacter. The sequence continues at coordinate 12,515 of CAJCHN010000082.1, forward strand.
TCGGGAAGGTGTTGCTGCTGGCCTGATCCGGGTGCGGATCACGCGATTCCAGACAAAGCAAAGCCGCCGCGCAGTGTCGCGGCGGCTCATGCCCGGAGATTGAGGCTAGGCGCTGAACGACTTGATCGCGTCGGCTTCGTCGTCCTTGACGTCGAAGACGGTGTAGAGCTTGGTGATCTGCAACAGATCGTGCACTTTCTTGGTCAGTTGCAGCAGCTTCAGTTCGCCGCCGGCGTTCTTGACCGAGGTGAAGGCGCTCACCAGCTCGCCAATGCCGGAGCTGTCGATGTAATCGACGTTGGCGAGGTTCAGCAGAATCTTCTTTTCGCCCTTGGCCACCGCGTCCTGCACGGCATCGCGCAGGGTAACGCTTCCTTCGCCAAGGGTGATGCGTCCGCTCAGGTCGAGAATGGTGACACCATCCACCTGGCGGGTCTTGAATTTCATGGCCATCAGTTCAGTCTCCTCATTACTTTTGAAAGGGATTTCGAATCCTGTAGCTGGTTACCCGTTGCGGCGCTTGACCATGGTGATCTCCGTGCCCGGGGATAGCTGGCGAAAGTGTACCTCATCCATGAAGGCGCGCATCAGGAAGACTCCGCGGCCGGAGGATCGCAGCAGATTTTCGGGGGCGAGCGGGTCGGGAATCGAGTCGGCGTCGAAGCCGGTGCCCTGGTCGGCGATCCGGATCAACACGGAATCGGAGCTGGCTTCGAAGGTCGCGGTCACCTGCAGGGCGGGGTTGTACTTATTGCCGTGGATCACTGCGTTGACAGCAGCCTCGCGCGCGACCATGCCGATGTTGCTCGCGGTATCCGGGTCGAAGCCGGCGCGGCTGGCGAAGTCGAGCGCCGTCTGCTCGACGGTGTCGACGCTGCCGAGCGCAGAGGCAAGGGTGAGGCTCAGGCGGCTTGTGGTCCCGTCGGTCATCAAACCTGGATCACCTTTCGGTTGAAGCGGCGCCCGTTGCATCGGTCTGCGGCGCGAAGAACCTGTCGGAAGTCTCGTGCGAGCGAGCCGGAATGTCAAGAAAGCGTTGCGTGGTGCGTCCTTCAAGCGACAAAGTTATCGATGAGGCGCGTGTGGCCAACGCGGGCGGCGATGGCGACCAGGGTGCCCGGGGTCACGGTTTCGACCGGCAGCAGGCTGGCGGGATCGACTGCTTCCAGGTATTCGAGGGCGATGCCGGGCTGAGCGTGGACCACCGCGCGGCCGGCGGCGACCAACGCCGCGGCGCGGGTTTCGCCGGCGGCGAGGCGGGTCTGCATGGTGGTCAGCGCACGCGACAGCGCGAGGGCATGAGTGCGCTCCGCGGCGGAGAGATAGGCGTTGCGTGAGCTGAGGGCGAGGCCGTCAGGGTCGCGGACGATGGGGCAGGCGACCAGCTCGACCGGGAAGTTGAGATCGGAGACCAGGCGGCGCAGCACGGCAATCTGGACGGCGTCCTTCTGGCCGAAGTAGGCGCGGCCCGGCTGAATGATGTGGAAGAGCTTTGAAACCACGGTGGCGACTCCGCGAAAGTGGCCGGGGCGCGCGGCGCCATCCAGCCGGCTGCCGAGTTCACCTGCGTCGACGAAGGTGGTGGCACCGGGCGGGGTCATCTCCGCGGCCGCGGGAGCGAAGAGCAGGTCGACGCCGGCCTCGGCGAAGAGGGTGCGATCGGCGTCGAGCTGGCGCGGGTAGCGGTCGAAGTCTTCGCCGGGCGCGAACTGCAGCGGATTGACGAACAAGCTGGCAGCGACGATCGAACACTCCACGCGGGCGCGGCGGGCGAGCGAGAGGTGGCCGGCGTGGAGCGCGCCCATGGTGGGAACGAGGCCGAGCGATCCGGAGGATTGAGCGCGCGCGGTGTGGAGCGCGGCGCGGGCTTCGGCGATGGTGGTCACAAGCTGCATGCGGCTTCCTGCGAGGGTTCCAGGCGGGGGTCCACCCTCCCCTGCCGATTGTTGTCTATATTCTTCAAAGCAAAGCACTTAGTGGTGGAACAGACAGAGTCCTACAACACCATTGTGGCTGCACCATTCTTGAGGCACCCACTTATTTTCGGGCCTCAGGCGGTGGAGACGGCCAGGCCCTCTTCGGCGACCGGCGCGGGCCTGGGGCGCGGCAGGTGATAGCTCTCCTGGTCGGAGGGGAAGGTGCCGGATTCCACGTCGTGCAGGTAGTGCAGCAGGGCCGCGCTAATGTGGGCGGCACCCTCGAAGTAGGTGCGGACGAAGCGGGCGGGGGGATGCTGGCCGAGGCCGAGCACATCGTGCCAGACCAGGATCTGGCCGTCGCACGCGGGGCCGGCGCCGATGCCGATGGTGGGGATGGGCAGCTCGGCGGAGAGGATGGCGGCTACCTCGCGGGGAATGCCTTCGAGCACGAGCGAGAAGCACCCGGCTTCGGCGAGTTGGCTCGCCTGCCGGCGCAGGGTCTCGACGGCGGCATCCGTCCTGCCCTGCACCTTGTATCCGCCCATGCGGTGGACGGCCTGGGGGGTGAGGCCGAGATGGCCCATGACGGGGATCTCGGCGTCGACCAGGCGGCGCACGAGCGCGGGGTGAGCGCCTTCGAGCTTGACGGCTTCGGCTCCGGCTTCCTTCATGAAGCGCAGGGCGTTCCGGGCGGCGCCGCGGTGGCCGGCCTGGTAGCTGCCGAAGGGCATGTCGGCGACCAGCAGCGCGCGCTTGAGGCCGCGGCGGACGGCCCGGGTGAAGACCAGCATCTCGTCCATGGTGACGGCGAGGGTGGAGTCGTGGCCGAGCATGGTCATGGCCAGCGAGTCGCCGACCAGGACGAGGTCGAGGCCGGCTTCATCGGCCAGCCGGGCCGAGGGATAGTCGTAGGCGGTGATGGCGGCGATGCGGGGGCCGTGTGGCTTGCGCTCGAGCAGCGCAGGGATGGTGACTTTGGCCGAGGGGGATTTCCAGACACTCATTTGCAACGTTCTCCTGTGCAGTCCCGCGCGACACCGGCGGGTACCACCATGGGAGAGGGTACGCCTTCGGGCGTGGAAGAGGCAAAGCGGGTGTGGGTTCGTCAACGACCCCAGCTCCTGATCGATTTCGCCAACACCGCAGTTCCTGCTCGAACGTAAGCTTCGACGCTACGAGGTGAGTGCTGGAGCTGGCTGGGCAAGCCGGCTGCGCAGGGCGACGGCCTCGTCGAGGATGCGGGCGGCCATCTCCCGCTTGGACATGGGCGGAAAGTGGACGGCGTGGTCGTGGAAGAGCAGCGTGCCGGCGTTGTGGTCAGAGTCGAAGCCCAGGCCGGCGGCGGAGACATCGTTGATCAGGATGGCGTCCACGCCTTTGCGGAGAAGTTTTTCGCGGCCGCGTTCGAGAATTCCTGGGCGCAGAGGCGACGCCTGCAGCGCGGGGCTCGATTGGTCGGCGGGAAGAGGGTCAGCAACCTCGGCGGCGAAGGCGATCACGAGGGTGCCGGGGAGTTTGCGGGCGACGGCTTCGGCGACGATGTCTTCGGTCGGCTCAAGCGTGAGGGTGAGCGAGCCCGCGCGGTGCAGCTTGGCCGGGCCGGGCTGGGCGACGCGGAAGTCGGCGACGGCCGCGGCCTTGAGCAGCATGGTGGCGCGGGGCAGGGCGGCGAGCAGGGCGGCGCGCATCTCCGCGGCGGTGGTGACGGGGATGAGTTCGGCGCCCGGCGGCACGGTCAGCGCGCAGTTGGCGGAGACGAGCAGCACCCGTGCGCCGCGGCTGACGGCCTCCGCGGCGAGCGCGTAGCCCATGCGTCCGCTGGAGCGGTTGCCGAGGAAGCGGACGCTGTCGATGGGCTCGCGCGTGCCGCCGGCGGTGATGAGGATGGTTTCGTGGGCGAGATCGCGCGGGCTCGCCTGGGCGGGGAGCGCGGCTTCTTGCGTCAACGCGGCCTGCACGGCGGCGACGATCTCGGGCAGCGCGGCGAGGCGGCCGGCACCGGACATGCCGCAGGCGAGATAGCCGGCCTCCGGCTCGACGATGCGGTGGCCGCGCCGGCGCAGGATTTCGACGTTGGCCTGAACGGCCGGGTGCTGCCACATGGCGACGTTCATGGCGGGAGCGATGATGACCGGAGCCGGCGTGGCCAGGTAGAGGGTGGTGAGGAAGTCGCCGGCGAAGCCGTGAGCGAGTTTGGCCAGCATGTCCGCAGTGGCTGGAACGAGGAGGAGCGCGGCGGTGGTCCGGGCTTCCTGAATGTGCTCGATGGAAGAGATGTGCTCGATGGAAGAGCTGTGCTCGACCGCGGAGCTGCGCTGACCGGAAGAGACGTTGGCGGTCGAGCCTTCGGGAACTTCGGCTCCGGTCCAGAGCGAGGTGATGACGCGATGGCCGGAGATGGCGGCAAAGGTGAGCGGGGTGACGAACTCGGCGGCGGCGGCGGTGATGGCGACGTGGGGATCGAAGCCGGCCTGCTGCAGGAGGCGAACGAGCTCGACGGCACGGTAGGCGGCGATGCCTCCGCAGACGCCGACAATGACCTTGCAGATTGGAGCGTCAGCCATGAGGAGATTGTCTCACCGGGGCAGCCCTGCTCCTGGCTTTCGGATCAGGAGGCTCTACAATCGGGAGCGATGATCTGTCACCTGCGGGGAGTTCTGCTGGCCAAGTCGCCTGGGCAGGCGGTGGTGGAGTGCGCCGGCGTGGGCTACGACGTGGCCATCTCGGTGGCGACTTTTTCCGCGCTGCCGAAGCCGGGTGCGGAGGCCCGGCTGCACGTGTACACGAAGGTGGCCGAGGATCAGCTGGCGCTGTTCGGGTTTCACGAGCTGGATGAGAAGCGTCTGTTCGAGCGGCTGATCGGGGTTTCGGGGATCGGTCCGAAGCTGGCGATTACGGTGCTGAGCGGGATCGCGCCGGAGCGGCTGGTGACGGCGATCCGCGGCGGCGATCACGCGTCGCTGGTGAAGATCCCGGGGATCGGCAAGAAGACGGCCGAGCGGATTGTGCTGGAGCTGAAGGACAAGCTGGACGATCTGCAGGGGTTTACCGCGGGGCCGGCGGCCGGGGGCAAGCCGGCTTCGCTGGGCGCGGTGGCGGAGGATGCGCTGTCGGCGCTGGTGAACCTGGGATACGCGCGGCCGATCGCGCTGAAGGCGATCGAGGCGGCGATCGAGAAGGATGCGACGTCGAAGGAGAGCTTCGAGCGGCTGTTTCGGGCGGCGATGGGAATGGTGCGCTAGCGGGGCGGAGCGTTGCACGTTGCACGTAGTAAAACCTAGCCGGGAAAAGCCAAGCCCCTCGTTGAGGAGGGGCTTCGGCTTCTGCGGCGGGTGGACGGTTAGAAGCTGAGGATGCCGTAGAACTGGAGCTGGCGCGGGCTTCCGATGGGGTTGGTGACGGCTCCGACGCCCTGGCTGGAGAAGGTGGTGGGATCGGAGCCGGGGCCGATCTGGGTGTAAACCGGTGGATCCTCGAAGTTGGAGCCGGAGAAGTTATTGCCTGGGGTATCGAAGCTGGGCGTGTTGGTGACGTTGAACACCTCCATGGAGAGGCGCAGGCGGTATTTTTCGAAGAGCTTGGTTTCCTTGTAGATGGCGAGGTCCGCGCGTTTCTGGAAGCTGCCGCGGAAGATGTTGCGGTAGCCGTTGGCGAAGCCGGATTCGACGGTATCGCAGCCGGTGGTGCCGGCGGTAGTGGGTCCGCAGGGCGGAACTCCAGACTGGCCGGGAGCGAGCAGCGGGTAGGCGAAGGCGGACGGGTTGAAGGCGGCGTCCGCCAGATACGGCGTGTTGGAGTTTGGATTGACGAAGGCTCCGCTGTGGCCGGTGAGCGCGGACTTGGCACTGACACCGGGTGCGAGCGGAAGCACGGGATTGGTGAGGTAGTCGTTGGAGGCGAAGTAGATGCTGCCTACGGTGCCGGAGAAATCGTAGACGTTGTAGGGCTGGCCGGACTCAAGGACGACGACACCCGAGAGGCCATAGCCGCTGGTGAGCGCATTCATCAGGCGGCCGGAGCTCTTGAAGTCGGGAACCTGGTAGTTGAAGCTGAAGCTGGTGACGTGGGTGCGGTCGTAGTCCGAGGAAGCGTAGCCGGACTCCAGGTTGCGGGGATCGTTGCCGTTATAGAAGATGCCGAAGCCGCTGGCGGCGTCGAGCGAGTGGGAGTAGGTGTAGGAGAGCTGATACTCGAGGCCGTGCCAATCCTCCTGGTGCACGGAGACGAGCAGGCCGTCGTAGTGGGACCAGCCGACGGTCGACCACTCCACCGAGTTGGGGCTGTAGCCGATGTAGGGCACGCGGAGGTCGGTGTTGCCTCCGGTGTTGGTGTTGTAGGGCTCGGAGAGCAGCTGGTTTCCGGGTGTTTTGCAGTAGTACACGGAATAGGTTGGGCAGCCGTTATCGGTGGCGTTGTAGCCATAGCTGTAGATCTGGCCATTGACCGGTGAGCTGGGGGTGGCGACCTGCGGCTGGTTGAACGGCAGCGGCACGGTCTGGTGGACGCCGTGATTGCCGGTGTAGCCGATATCGGCGACCACACGCGGCCTGAGCTGGTACTGGAAGTCGAGGCTGTAGTTTTCGGTGTAAGGCAGCTTGTTGTTGGCGGCGTAGGAGCCGAAGAGGTAGGGCGCGGCGCCGTTGATGAGCGCGGCCTGATTGGGCAGGTTGTTGACGAAGGTGGCGGGGTTGAGGTTGACGGCGGGAGCCGTGGTTCCGAAGGGATTGTCGAGGGTGCTGGTGCTGGTGGCCTCGACCGGCTCGACGAAGGGCGGCTGCAGGGTGACGCCGAAGGGCCCATTGAAGCCACCGCCGGCAGAGGGGGAAAACTCGGTGAAGAATTCGCCGCGATCGTAGTAGAGCCCGAAGCCTGAGCGGACGACGAGCCTGGGGGTGACGGAGTAGGCGAGGCCGAGGCGCGGACCATATCCATACTGCTTGTTGGTCAGAGTGGAGTTGGAGGCGCCGGGCGTGGCGAAGCTCTTGTTGTTGCCGGCGATCACGAGGCCGCTGTTGATGATGGTGTCCGAGGTCTGGCTGTAGGAGTATTTGCTGGGGTCGAAGTTGACCAGGTTGCCGTACTTCTCGTAGAGGCCGCCATCGTTGTCGAAGCGGAAGCCGGCCGAGACGGTGAGCTTCTCGGTGGCGCGCCATTGATCCTGCACGAAGGCGCCGACCTGGGGCGAGCGGTAGTAGCGATTGGTAGAACCCTGGAAGTATTCGGAGTTGGTTCCGGTGCGGAGCGGGCCTCCGGTCAGGAAGGCGGCTTCGCTGCCCACGGAAAGGGACGCAACCTGGTTGGCACGGTTGATGATGTTGAGCTGGGTGAAGTCGTAGTTGGCGCCGAAGCTGAGAGCGTGGCGGCCGACCACCCAGTTGAGCGTTGAGGTGCCTTCAAAGGTGTTCTGCACGAAGCCGGTATTGGAGAAGTTGGACGTCGGACCGATGTTGAGGGTGTTGCGGCCGTTCGCATCGCGCACATTGATGCCTGGAAAGAGTGGGCTGCCGAACAGGTTGATACCGGCCTGCTGGGAGGTGAAAGGCTGCCCGGTCAGCGACTGGACGTTCATGCGGATGAAGCCGAACTTCTGATCCCAGGTGAGCTTGGGCGAGAGCACGTTGGTGTTTTCGAGCGAGAAGACCTGGCTGCCGGCGTTGAAGTTCTGCGGAAAGCCTTCGAGCGATGTGCTGGAGAAGGGGCTTTCGGTGGGATCGTGCTGGAAGTAGTACTTGAACGAGAGGGTGTCCTTCCGGGTGAGCACGTAGTCGACGTTGGCGTTGGCCTGGTCCGCCTGGAACTTGGAAGCGCCGCCGAGGAAGGAGACGGTGGCGTCTCCGGGCGCGGGATTGCGGATCAGGTACTGCCCGCTGGGAAGCTTGTACTGCAGCAGAAAGAGCGCGACGGGATCGATGGCGGTTCCGGCGGGCAGCCCGGCGGCGGTGACGACCGACTGCAGGCCGGTGGTGCTGCGATCGCTGGTGAGGCCGGCGGGTGCGTAGTAGGTGTCGAACGAGTTGAGCTGATCGCGGTCGCGGGTGTACTGGTAGCTGCCGTAGGCGAAGAGCTTGTCGCGGAGGATCGGTCCTCCGAGTTCGGCGCCGGCGACATAGCGATGGAGATCGGGGGTCGGCTGACCGACCTGCTTGTTGAAGAAGGGATCGGCGTTGAGCTCCGAGGTCTCCCAGGTGCCGTAGACGGAGCCGTGCAGGTCGTTGGTTCCGGACTTGGTGGTGACGTCGATGTGGGCTCCGGCAGTGGCACCCTGCGAGGCGTCGAACATGGAGGTGTTCACGCGCTCTTCCGCGATGGTCTGCTGGGGCGGCGTGGGGAGTGCTTCGCCGATGGCGTCGAAGATGGAGGTGTTGGTGCGGATGGTGCCGTTCGACTGGAAGGATTCGCCGGTATTGAGCACGGCGCGGCTTTCGGCGACCTGCGAGGACGACGCTCCGTTGAACAGGTTGTTGGCCAGCACGGAGTTGAAGGTGAAGGTGTTGGAAGAGAGGCGCTGGCCGTTGGCGTAGATATTCTGATTGCCCAGGCCGGTGTTGGTTCCGGTGTCTGCGAGCGGGTCCGCCTGGACGCCCGGGCTGAGCGTCGCGAGCTGGGTAAAGGAGCCGGTGCCCAGGGGAATCTTCTCGATGGTGGCGGCGTCGAGGACGTACCCGTTGGTGGGGTCGGTGGTGTTGAGCGAGGCGTTGGCGTTGACGTCTACCGAGGTGGAGACGTCGCCTGCTTTCAACTTGATGATGAGGGTCGCGGTGCGGTCGGCCTGAACGACGACGTTGTCCACCTTCTCCGTGTTGAAGCCGGTGGAGGTCGCGCTGAGGGTGTAGGAGCCGATGGGCAGCGCGGCGAAGGAGTAGTTTCCCGCGGCGTTCGAGGTGGTGGTCCGCACCGCGGCGGTCTGGTTGTTGGTCAGCGTAAGGGTGCTGTTGGGCACGGCGGCACCGGTGGGATCGGTGATGGTGCCGCTGAGGGTGCCGAGCGTGTTTTGCGCGGAAGCGGCAAAGCTGCTCAACAGGACGGCGGCGGCAGCGGTGGACAGACCTGCAGATGCGCGGGGACGGAGCGACATTCTAGCCTCGAAGGAAACGCAATTTTGGACCCAGGAACCGGGGCGCGTCGACCAGGAAGAGAAGCCGGAGAACGTCCCGATACGGTGAGAACTAAAGGCCTGCCGTCAAGCTTCTGTTACGTTTGGATGAAAGGAGTGTTACACGGAAAGGTTGTCTGCAGCGGAAAGAAATCCACTCCAGAACTTTGCTGGGAACACAGCGCAGCCGGCCGGGCGTTCGTGGGATGAAGGCTTTCCGGTTGTAAACCTGGAGAGAATCTCAGGGTTCCGCTTGTCTGGTTGGCCTCGTCCACACCTGACGGGAAGCAACGGTCAAGGCGCGACGGCGATAGCTAGGCGCGGCGGCGATAGCGGATGGAGAAGTCGTAGCCGGGATTCGGCGGGAAGAGCTGGGCGACGAGGCGCAGGCGGTCAGCGAGCGCGGCCGGGGCGAGCAGGGGGTATTCGCGTTCTCGCAGTTCGGCGTAGTCGAAGTCGATGGCGAGCGAAAGCTGGTAGATGGCGACGGCATCGGCAAAGGCGGCTTCGAGGAAGTCGAGGCGGGCTTTTTCGTCAGGCTGGAAGTCGCGGGAGCCCGATTCGGCGCGCGGCGCAAGCGCGGCCGCGCGAGCTTCGAAGGCGTCCTGGCTGGTCTCGCCGCGCACGTCGGCCAGCGCCTGGGACCAGGCGAGGGTGGTGAAGGCGTCGGGGATGCCGGCGTGCTCGGCGAAGGCGTGGCCGACGTTGATGAAGAACTCAAAGGCCAGGGCGAAGGTGTCGCGGAGCAGGCGTGCGGAGATAAAGACGCCTTCGTGGGCCGGGGCGTGCGGCGTGGGAAGGAGCTGCACGTTGCGATGGCAGATGGCGTCGTCGAACAGCTCCGGCGTGGTCTCGGAGGCGATGAGGGTGTGGCCGGAGTCGGAAGGCTCTTCGCGCGGGTCCGGGTTGCGGCGCATCTCGGGCAGAGCGAGGGGAACGAAGTAGAAGATGCGGCCCTGGAGCGCGGGCGCGATGAGAGCGGGAACCGCCTGGACGATGCGCTGGAGATCAGAATCGGCGACCCTGGTGTCGCCATAGGCGGCGAAGCGAATGCCGTTGGGAGCGGTGCGTGGGGTGAGCGTCGCGGCGACGTCGGAGGCGTGAAGGAGGGAGCTCGAACCGGTTTGAACGCTATCAGCCATGAAGGGTTATTCTACTTGCTATGGCGACGCCGACGTACCGCGAGCCCCGGAGTGCCGGGATCGCTTCGGGAATGGAGCGCAGGACTTTTCTGGGGGGATACGTGTTTGGCGCGCCGGTGGGCGACCTGGGCTGGTTCGCCAGCCTGCTGATTGGCCTGGCCACCGGCATGATGGCGTTCTTCCTGGGAACATTCGCGGGGATCGTGGGGATCCTGGTGGGGAACGGCATGGGAAATCACTGGGACTTCGCCTGGAGCTATCGGCGGGTGGGCTTTCCGGTGGGCGTGACGGTGATGGTGCTGGCAGTCGCGTACATGGGGATGCTGTGGGTGAAGCGGATCACGCGCAGCCGGTGAGAGCTGGCCGGGGTGAGGGCGCTGGTCAGGCGCAGAGCTTCAGGTAGTCGGGCTCGTCGGCGATGGTGCGGTAACGGAAGCGCCGGACGATGGTGGCGTTTTTGAGAAAAAAGATGCCCGGCATCTGGTGGCCGTCCTGCTCGATCTTTCCGATGCCGTGCTTGAAGATGGCGCCCTTGAGCCAACCGACCCACACGATGGGATTGACCAGGTGCCACCAGGGATTAACGCGGTGCAGGGCGAAGGTGGGCAGCCGGTAGACGGCGGCGGCCGGGTCGCTAACGCGCTCGACATCCTCCAGGCCGTAGAAGTCGAAGTAGTTGCGGGCGAGTTCGGGCGTGCCGAGATGGACGAAGACGGGGCGGACGCCACGCTGGGTGAGTTGCGCGCGCAGTTCGGCGATGTCGCTGATGGTCTTGCGGCCGAATGAGCAGCCGAAGTGCCGCAGGAAGACGAGCAGGACAGGCGAATCCTGGGCGAGGGCGAGCAGGCTGGCACCGGATTCGGTGCGGATGCCGGCGAGCACCGGAGCCACATCTTCAGCCTGAGCGGATTTGGAGTCGAGGGTGTGCATGGAGAATGATCCGGCAGAAGTGTACCGCAACTACGCGGACGGGCTATGGGGGATCGAGCCTGCGGGATGGAGCTATCGGGATGAGCGTGCGGGATGGGGCGTGCGGGATGGAGCGTGCGGCGTGCTGACGAATGAGTTGCCGTGTCGGGATCCACAGTACCTTGTCCGCGCAACTTGCGAGAAACGGGAACTGCGACTGCTTCGGTGAACGATACCAGCAGCCGCTTCCACACACATCGCTTGACCGCCGGCGCCCACACCACTTACACTTCTTAAGTTCGGCACTATGCGGAATTCCCATCTCCTGCAGGCCAGCAGCAGCACCCAATCAGCTCCAGAAGAACGCGCTGGGACACGGAGAAGTCGAGGCCGTCACCGCGTATGAGGGTAGTCGAATGTATGCAGTCATCCGCACTGGCGGAAAGCAATACCGCGTCGCACCCGGCGATGTGTTGAAGGTGGAGAAACTGGCGCACGAGAACGGCGCCGTCGAGTTTTCCGATGTGCTTGCCGTGAGCGGCGAAACCGGCAGCTTCGAGCAGAGCCTCGAAGGCGCGAAGGTCACTGGAACCGTCGTTGGCGCCGGTCGAGGCGACAAGATCCTGGTCTTCAAGTTCAAGCGCAAGAAGCAGTACAAGCGCATGCAGGGACATCGGCAGGCCTTCACCGAGGTAAAGATCGGCGAGATCTCGGTAAACGGCAAGAGCTTTACCGCCTAGAAGATTCGGCGCCAGAGCGTGCACGAGCCTGCGAGGCCGGCGCGCATGAGGAAGAGAAATGGCACATAAAAAAGGTCTTGGATCGTCCAAAAACGGACGCGATTCGAACGCACAGCGGCTCGGCGTGAAGCGGTTCGCTGGGCAGACGGTTACCGGCGGCTCCATCCTGGTACGCCAGCGCGGAACTCCGCTCAAGCCTGGCCTCAATGTTGGTCGCGGCAAGGACGACACTCTGTTCGCGAAGGTTTCTGGCGTGGTCAAGTTCCAGGATCGCGGCCAGCTTGGCCGATTCGTCTCGATCATCGCCAGCCAGCCGGCGCAGGTCCAGGCCCAATCCTAAGCCTCACGTTCCCCGCGAACATTACAGAAGCATGACAACGACCGGTGGAAGGGCGAAATGCCTGCCCCCCGGTCGTTTTCGTCTGCGGTGCGGCCGACCTCGAGACCTCCGTTCATTCTTGTTTTCGTGGAAAGCGGCTCTCCGCCGGTTACCCCGGGACGTGGCAGGCGCAGAAGTGATCGATCAAGGAACAGACGCACGCGCTATGCTTGTGCTTGAATGAGAAGGAATCGTTCGGCTGTCGACCTGCTGTGAAGGCAGCGTGACCGCTCGAACCCTGGGCCCCCACAGTTAGATCTTCGCGGAACTCTCAGCAGGCCGGTAGCACGACTCTACCGGCCCACGGATTTCGCGATGGCGGTGAACTGATGGACACTCTCGGGTGGATGGACGATCGCACGCTGATGGCGTGCCTCTGCATCCTGATCGCGGTCTTTTCTGTCCTGCTCCTGGGGCTGCGCAGGTTCTATCCAAGGCTTGCTGGAATCTCGTCGGTCGCCGCGGGATTCATCCTTGGCGTTCCAGCTACGCTGCTGATGGCTGCCGTAGGCAGTATCCAGCCGGTGCTCGCCGCGGCTGGCGGTGGCGGTCTGGCGTTCGTCTCCTACATCTTCCTTTATCGCGGGGTCCTGCAATTCTGCTGTGAGCAGCGCGCCCGGCCGAGTGCCAGCATTCGCGCGTATGGCCGCCGTCCATTGCTTCTGGTGGGCGATTACCGCCTGCTGCTCTATGGCGTTTCAGCCGCAGCCTTCGCCGCGGTGCTCTACTTCAGCGAAGTTCACTTTCAGTATGTGTATTGCGTGGTGATCATCTGCGCCACCTTCGCAATCGTCCGCGTGCTCATGGCATGGACCCTCTTCCGCTGCTCGGGTGGCCGCGTCTACATGCTCGCGTTCGCCTTCACCATGGCTCTTTTTGCCCTGCTCGCCGCCTTCCAGGGGCTGCTCGTCTTTCTGGATCCCGCGGCGGCGGCGGCCACCACGGCCGTCCAGGATCATGCCCGGACCATCGCCTTGCTGCTTGCGATCCTGCTCATCTGCGTCCAGGGCATCTTCTACCTGTTGATGTTCGCCGGCAACGTGGCGGAGACCATGGAGGAGCAGGCGCAGCTCGATTTCGTCTCCGGAGCACTGAACCGCCGCGGCATCGAAGACGCGCTCACCGCGGAGATCGCCCGCAACCGCCGCAGCGGCGGCACGTTCTCCGTGCTGCTGATCGACGTCGACCACTTCAAGTCGGTCAATGACCGGTTTGGCCACGCCGTCGGAGACCAGACCCTGCGCCACGTCACGGAAAGCATCGTCGCCTCCGTGAGGGTCTACGACATCCTGGGCCGGTTCGGCGGCGACGAGTTCCTGGTCCTGCTTCCGCACACTGTCATCGCGGACGCCATGCACACGGCTGATCGTATCCGCGAGGCGGTCCGAGTCCTCACCGGGCTCCCACCTGGGCTGGAATTGACACTGAGCATCGGCACCACCTGCTGCTCCACCACCGAAGATTCGTCCACCATCCTCTCGCGCGCCGACGCCGCGCTCTATGACGCCAAGCACGCCGGACGCAACTGCGTGCGGATGCGCCTCGAAGAGGGTGACCCCAATCCTTGTCGAGACGAACCCCTCTCGGGATCATCCGATGACTACGATAAAGGGCGGCAAAGTGTACCCTTCTCCTATCGGGTGCACCCCGGCGGACAGCAGATCGCTGACGACCAGGCGGGTTTGCCGCGCACCCCGTGACGGTCTACCATCCTCAGTGTGGACACCCCCTACAAACGTCCGACGCATCCCCTGCACCTGACGCCCGAAGCGGAGCGCCTGGTCTCGGCTGTCATCCTGGCTGAGGACGCGGACAACGAAGACGAGCTCAAGCTGCGGCCGCAGCGGCTGGCCGAGTTCATCGGCCAGACCAAGGCCAAGCAGCAGCTCTCGATCGCCCTTGAAGCCGCGAAATCCCGCGGTGAGGCGCTCGACCACGTGCTGCTCTTCGGTCCTCCCGGCCTCGGCAAGACCACCCTCGCCACCATCATCGCCAACGAGATGGGCGCAGCCTTCCAGCAGACCAGCGGGCCCGGCCTCGTGATTCCCGGAGATCTGACGGCAATCCTCTCCAACATCAAGGACAAGCAGGTCCTCTTCCTCGATGAAGTTCACCGCCTCTCGCCGGTCCTGCAGGAGAAGCTCTACACCGCCCTCGAAGACTACCGGCTCGATATCATGATCGGCTCCGGCCCCTCCGCGCGGACGTTCGAGCTCGACATCAAGCCGTTCACGTTTGTCGCCGCGACGACGCGGCCCGGCCTGCTGAGCTCTCCGATGCGCGCCCGTTTCGGCATCCTGCTTCGCCTTGAGTTTTATACCGATGACGAACTCCGCTTCATCGTCGAACGCTCCGCCGATGTCCTCGGGGTACCCATCGACCGGGATGGCGCCGCCGAGATCGCGAGGCGGTCCCGCGGCACGCCCCGGATCGCAAACCGCCTGCTGCGCCGCGTCCGCGACTATGCCCAGGTCCGCGCCGCCGGCAGGATCGACCGCGCCACCGCCAACGCAGCGCTCGAACTGCACGAGGTTGACACCCACGGCTTCGACGAGCTCGACCGGCGCCTGCTGCG
>CAJCHN010000083.1 GCA_903970285.1 Rhodanobacteraceae bacterium
TTGCGGGGAGCGCCAGGTCTCGGCCGGACGCACGCCGAACGAGCCTGCCTCCATCCACCTGGGCGAGTCGCTCAAGCGGCTCGGCCTGCGCGGCGCGCGCCTGAAGACCGGCACCCCGCCGCGGCTGGACGGCCGCACCATCGACTGGCAAGCCTTCGAGGTCCAGCCCGGCGACTCCGAGCCGACCCCCTTCAGCTTCCGCAGCCGCACCCTCCCGCTGCGGCAGGTTCCGTGCCACATCGCCCGCACCACCCCCGAGACCATGCGTCTCATCCGCGAGAACGCGCACCGGTCGCCGATGTACACAGGCCAGATCCATGCCATCGGACCACGCTACTGCCCGTCCATCGAAGACAAAATCGTTCGGTTCCCGGACAAGCCCTCGCACCAGTTCTTCCTTGAACCGGAAGGCCTCGCGACCGACGAGATCTACATCAACGGCATGTCGACTTCCTTGCCCGAAGAGATCCAGCGACATATGGTCGCCAGCATCCCGGGCCTCGAGCGCGCCACCATGCTGCGCCCCGGTTACGCCATCGAGTACGACGCCATCGACCCCACTGAGCTCAGCCGCTCGCTCCAGGTCAAGTCCATCCACGGGCTGTTTCTGGCCGGACAGATCAACGGAACCTCCGGCTACGAGGAGGCCGCCGCGCAGGGCATCATGGCCGGCATCAATGCGGCTCTGCTGGTGCAGGACGCAGGGCCGTTCCACCTCGACCGCACCGAGGCGTACATCGGCATCCTCATCGACGACCTCATCTCGAAGGGCACCGACGAACCGTACCGGATGTTCACCTCGCGCGCCGAGTTTCGCCTTCACCTGCGCATCGACAACGCCGACCGGCGACTCACTCCGCACGGCCGCCGCCTGGGCCTGGTCGACGACGGCACCTGGGCAGGCTACCAAGCACGCCAGTCCCGCGCCAGGGCCTTCAAGACGCTGCTCGAGTCCACGCGCGTGGACGCCCGTCGACTTACCCCCGAACTGCTGGCGAGGCTCGATAGCAGCAATGGAGATGGCCGGTTGAACAACCAGACGCTTGCCGAGTTTCTCCGCCGGCCGGAGCTCTCCGCCGACGACGTGCTCCCGCTGCTGGCAGAGTCGCTCGCCGGCGACGCCTTCGCGGGCTGGCGCGAGCCCGGCGTGCTGCCCGCCACCATCCGCAACGAGCAGCGCGCTGTAGCCACCGAGCTGAAGTACGCCGGCTACCTCGATCAGCAGCTCCGCTCGATCGCGAAGATGAAGCGCGCCGAGCAGATGCGCATTCCGGAATGGTTCGACTACACCGCCATCTCCGGCCTCAGCCGCGAGATGCAGCAGACGCTTCTGCGCGTGCGGCCGGCCACCCTGGGCCAGGCAAGCCGCCTGCCCGGAGTCACCCCAGCGGCCATCTCGCTGCTGCACGTCTACATCGAGATGCAGCAGCGAAATCGCCAGTCAGCCGCACAGCTCACCGCATAGCCGCTCGCAGCGGCCGGCCGTCCTCACTTGCCCGATTCAGTGCTCTTCACAAACGCCGCCACATCGTCGTGAAACTTCGCGAGCACCTGCTCGTTGACGTAGACCATGTGCCCCGACTCGTAATACCTGTATTCGATGTTCGACTGCAGCTTCTGCGGGATCTGCAGATGATGCATCTCGTAGATGCCCTCGTAAAAGGGAGTTGCCAGATCGTAGTACCCGCCGGCCAGCAACAGCTTCATCTTCGGATTGGCTTTCATGGTGAACGCGAGGTCTGGCATTACGTTCAAACCGCTGGCATCCACCTGCCCGCTGGGCGGCTGGTGCTTCATATCCCAGGTGAAGGTTGGGTCCATATACGCGCCCGGCTTATAGGTCTGGTCACGTCCATACTTCAACTCCGTGCGCACGTACTCGTTGATGGCGGTGGTATAAGCCGAGGAGATGGCATTCGACTGCGGATCGTACTCCGCCTCCTCCGACAGGCGATCGAGGTCCGGTCCCTGGAAGCGCGAGTCCAGGCGGCCGGTCGTGATGCCTTCCGGATCCTGCAGTTCCTTCGAGAACATGCCGCCAGTCACTCGAAGGTTGGCCTTCAACAGGTATTCCACCGGTAATCCGGTGTAGGTGTGCAGTTTCTCGGCGATCGCGTTCCGCTGCGCATCCGGCAGCGCCGAGCCTTGCAGCAGCGCACTCTCATACTCGCCCATGGCAAAGTTCTCCACCTCGGTGAGGAATGGCTCGAGCGCTGCCGGCGGTTGAGGCAGTTTGTGGTGGTAGTAGGCGGTCGCCGCGAAGGTGGGGAGCGCGACCGCGTATGCCTGGTCCACTCCGGGATTCGCCTTGGGTCCGTCGATGGAGTTGTCGAAGCTCAGGATCGCCGAGAGCAGCACGATTCCGTTCAGATCGACATTCTGCAGGTCGGCGCTCAGCACGGCAGAGCGCGGAGTGCCGTAGCTCTCGCCAAAAAGATACTTCGGCGAGTTCCAGCGGTCGTACTTGGTGAGGAAGCGGCGGATAAACCGTTCGAACGCGTGCCCGTCCTGATCCACGCCCCAGAACGCCTTCTCCTTGTCCTTGCCCAGAATCCGGCTGAAACCGGTGCCCGGCGCATCGATGAAGACCAGGTCGGTCACGTCGAGCAGGCTGTACTGGTTATCGACCATGGTGTACGGTGCGGCACTCTGGTGCTCGGTATCGGGAGTCACCACGCGGCGCGGGCCGAACGAGCCCATGTGCAGCCACATCGTGGCCGAACCCGGACCGCCGTTATAGAGGAACATGACGGGACGGGTGCCCGGCGGGACATCTTTCTTGAAGTATGCGGTGTAGAACATGCGGGCAGTCGCCGGCCACTCCTCCGGCTTGGCCGCGTCCAGCGGATTCATGCCTGAGTCCGGCAGCAGCTTGCCGTCGAGCCCCAGCATTGCGTCGAAGGTGTCGCTGTAGCCGACGGTGATGGTGCCCGCGATCGCCTTGTAGGCGATCTTCTGTCCGCCGACGGTGACGGTGTTCTCGGTGGTCGAATCGGGCGGCGGAGGCGCGGGCGTAATCTCCGGCTTGCCCTCGACGACGACCTTCTGATCCTTAACTGCTGGTTTTGCCTGGGCCGCGGCTGCCGCGACTGCCAGACCGGACAACATCACTCCTGCAATCTTCAAAACCTGCATCCGTCACATCCTTCCATGCGTTGAGTCTGCAGTATAAGTCCGCCGCTCAAGCTACCTTATGCGACAACGCAATCCAGAGACGAATCGTTCCCCACTCGTGCAGGAAAGCGCGCGCCCGCCCGCCCGCTCTCCGCCCGCAGCCTGAAGGCTATGCCACGCGGCACACCAGGCACTTCAGATACTGCGTCTCCGGCAGGGTTGCCATCGCCGGATGGTCGGGCGCCGCGCCTCGGACCTCCAGCACCTGGACGCGCCGTCTGGCATCCGCCGCGGCGCCTGCCAGCATCGCCTGGAACTCCGCCAGCGAGACGTGCTGCGAGCACGAGCAAGTCACCAGCGTGCCTCCGGCGGTGAGCATCTTCAACGCGCGCAGGTTCATCTCCTTGTATCCGCGCATCGCGCCCTCCAGTGCGCGCTGCGATTTCGCGAACGCCGGTGGATCGAGAACAATGGTGTCGTACCGCTGCCCCGCCGCCTCGTACTCGCGCAGCAGGTCGAACGCATCGGCTTCCATCCAATCCACCATGGCAGAGAGAGCTGCGAGGTTCCGCTCCAGGTTCGCGTCCGCGACTTCAAGCGCTGTCCGGCTCGCATCCACACCGGTCACACGTTCGCAGCGACGGGCCAGGTGCAAAGCGAATCCGCCCTGGTAGGTGCAGATATCGAGCGCGCGTCCCCGGGCATGGGCAGCGGCTGCCGCGTAGTTCAAACGCTGGTCCAGGAAGGCTCCGGTCTTCTGCCCCGAGGAAGCGTCGTAGGCAAACAGCAGCCCGTTGATGGTGAAGATCGTCTGCAGCTTTGCCTCTGGCGTTTGCGAGAACAGCGGCTCGACGGGCGACTCGCCCAATGCTTCGACAATGCGGATGCGCGCGTCTGGCCGCTCCACGATGGCCGCTGGCTGAAGTCGCTCGCGGATCACGCCTGCCAGCACCTTCCGCACATCCGCCTGCGCCGTGCCTTGCGTGAGCAACTGGACGATGACGAGATCGTTGTATTGATCGGCGATGATGCCTGGAAGCTGGTCCGCCTCGGAAAAGATGAGGCGGCGCGCGTTGTCTGCTGCGGCGGTGGGCGCAAGCTCTTCGCGCAGAGAGATTGCCGCATCGACACGCTCCGCAAGCTCATCCAGATACATGGCCCGGCTGATGGCGGCCGCATGCGAAACCATGCGCAGGGTAATCTGCGACGCCGCGCTGAACAGCGCACTCCCCAACGCGATGCCGCGTCCATCCAGCACGGTCACGATCGAACCGGGCACCACCGCCGTGGTACCCATGGCCGGCCGCACTTGCTCTACCTCACTGCGATAGACCCAGGCCGACCCGGACCGCAGCCGCTCGGCTGCCCGCCGGGTGATCATCGCCACGGGTCCCTGCGGATGCTCCGCCCCGACGCGCACCGGCGCCAACTCCTGCTGTTTCGCCATCCCTCCATGGTCGCATGCGACAGCACCTGCCCGCGGCAAACTCTACGGCGAGCCCTCCATGCCGCGAGACTCTAGAATCGGAGGAGTGGTCTCTTCGCGCAGCTTCGATGTGGTGATCCTGGGCGCGGGGGCCGCTGGACTGATGGCCGCCATCGAGGCCGGCAAACGCGGACGCAGGACGCTCGTGCTCGATCACGCCGACCAGCCTGGCAAGAAGATCCTGATCTCGGGCGGTGGCCGCTGTAACTTCACCAATCTCCACACCGCACCCGAGAACTTCCTGTCGGATAATCCGCACTTCGCGCGCTCGGCGCTCGCCCGCTATACCCCGCAGGACTTCATCGCGCTGGTGGAGAAACATGGCATCCCGTACCACGAGAAGACACTCGGCCAGCTCTTCTGCGACGGCTCCGCGCGCGAGATCCTGAGCCTGCTGACGCGGGAGCTCGCCACCGCCCGGGCGACCATCGAGCTGGGAACCAGGATCCTGAGCGTGCGAGAGACAGGCGCCAGCCGGCGCTTCACGGTTGAGACGTCCGCAGGCTGCATCGGCACGAGTTCGGTTGTCGTCGCGACCGGGGGACTTTCCATCCCCAAGATCGGGGCAACCGGACTCGGCTACGACATCGCCCGCCAGTTCGGACTAGCCGTCGTCGAGCCGCGCCCCGCGCTGGTTCCGCTCACACTTGCTCCAGAGGATGATGCGCGGTGGTGCGACCTCTCCGGGGTTTCGACCGAGGTGATCGCCGGCACGTCTACAGATGGCATACCGCGGGGCCGCCGTCAGCCCGCTCCAACCTTTCGCGAGAAGCTCCTGATCACGCACCGCGGACTCAGCGGTCCGGCCATCCTGCAGATTTCGTCGTACTGGCGGCCAGGCCAGACTCTCTCGATCGACCTCGCTCCCGGCCGTGAGGTCTTCGCACCGCTGCTTGCGGCGAAGGCCCGGCGCGACGCCACGGCCGCTGCGAGTGTGATCCGCACGCTGCTGCCCGCGCGGTGGGCCGAGCGGTGGCTCGCGCTGCATGCGTCCGCCGCAGCCAAAGACCTTTCGAATGCCGCCATCGCGACGCTGGAGGGACAACTTCACGCATGGCGCATCACACCCGCTGGCACCGAAGGCTTCGCCAAGGCGGAGGTCACGGCGGGAGGCGTCTCCACGCGGGAACTCAACCCGAAGACGCTTGAGGCGCTTCGCTGCCCCGGCCTGTTCTTCATCGGCGAGGTGGTCGACGTGACCGGCTGGCTCGGCGGCTATAACTTCCAGTGGGCGTGGGCCTCCGGCTTCTGCGCGGGACAGTGTGCCTGAGAGGGTACTTCCGTTGTGCTGCTATTGCACCACGAGCGTCAGGTCCACGGCGCGTACCAGCCCCGTGCTCGATGCGGCAACAACCAGCGTGTAGCTGCCGATTGGAGTCTGAACCTGGTTTCCGCCGCCGGTGCCGGCGGGGCTCGATACCGGAATAGTTCGCACGGTTGAAGAACATCCAACCAGCAGCACGCAGGCTGTGAGGCAAGCCAGGCTGGCAGCCAGAAGGCGCCGCCTGCGCATCGCGAAACCGAAAGGTAGAAGCATCGCGAGCCAGGCCAGTTGAGTCCCCATACCGATCCTTGAGGCGCTTTGTCCGGCGGATGTCTGTCCCGTCTGGACAGTTACGGTGACGACTGTTCCCCCGCTTGTGTCCAGTGTGGCCGGGGAAGGCGACACGTTGCAGGTGGCCGCCGCGGGCACGCCGGAGCAGGTAAACAGAGCGCTTCCGGGAACTCCCGCCGCCGCGCTGAGCAGCAGCACGTACGTGGCGGTCTGACCGCTTGTGACGGTGACGTTTGCAGGGCCATCCGCGGTCAGCGTGAAGTCCACGCCGGTGCCGCTCAGGGGCAGCACTTGAGGCGAATTGACAGCATCGTCCGTAAAGGTGAGAGACCCCGTGCGGACTCCGGCTGCGCCGGGCGAAAATCCAACCTGCACGATGCAGCTTCCCCCCGCTCCCACGCCGGTTCCACAGGTATTGGTTCCCACGACGAAGTCGCCCGATGACACCACTCCTCGAAGCGCGAGCGGCACGCCGCCGTTGTTGGTGAGCGTCACGGTTTGCTGCATGGCGCTCTGGCCGACGGGAGTGGCGGCGAAGGTCAGTCCGGCAGAAGGCGAGAGCGACACGCCGGCCGGTGCCGTGCCGACGCCGGTCAGCGAGACCTGTTGTGAACGAAATTCGTCCGTCACGGTCAGAATGCCACTCCCTGCGCCCAGGCTCTTGGGCACATACGTAACCGTCAGTGCACAGGCTGAGTTTGCCGCCAGCGAAGCCCCGCAGCCGTTCGTGACGGTGAAGTCGCCGGTCACCTGGGCCGAGATCAGCGTGAGCGCAACACCGCCTGAGTTCGTCAGCGTCACCTGCTTGCCGGTGCTGGCCGTGTTCAACGGCTGCGGAGCAAAGCTGAGACCGAGTGGCGCAAGTGCGTCGGTCGCCGGACTGACGCCGGTCCCGGTAAGTTGCGCCACCTGCGTCCCCACGTTGCCGGTTACCGTGAGCGTGCCATTGCGGACGCCGGATTGAGTGGGAGCGAACGCGATCGAAAGCGTGCATCCGGTCCCCGGCGTCAGCGTCGATCCGCATGTATTGGCGGAGATCTCGAAGTCGCCAGCCACGCTCTCGGACTGCAGCGTGGCCGTGGCCCCACCGTTGTTGGAGAGGGTGATGTTCTGTACGGGGCCGACGGCTCCTACGTTGGTCGCCGGAAAACTCAGGCTGAGCGGAGTCAACACCACCGCCGGCGGCGCCGTGCCGACTCCGGTCAAACTCGCCGTCGCCTGGCCACCGGGAATATTGGCGTAAACCGTCACCCCGCCGGTTCGCGGACCTGCAACCGTGGGGGCAAAACGAACGGTGAGCGTACAGCTTGTATTGGGCGCCACGGACACTCCCAGGCAGGTGTCCGAATCCGTGAAGTCTCCACTGTATGCCACACTTGTAACAGTCAGTGTCGCATTTCCGAAATTTGTAACTGTTATCGTTTCAGGACTGCTCACCGTCTGCACCTGGGTATCGGCGAAGGCGAGCGACAGCGGGCTCAGTGTGATCGCCGGCTCCGCCGGACTGGTGGCAGTCAGCAGGGGAATCGCCCAGATGCCGCGTCCGTAGGTGCCGACCCGCAGTTCTCCGGTCCGGCCGTCCTCGGTCGCCATCTGTGCCGCGGCTGCAAGCTCGATGGCCGGCGCGTTCGGCAGACCGGTCCCGAATACGGTCCAGCAATTCGCGCTGGGACAGGATGTGACGGCTGTGGTGACGTAAACCCCTGTATCCATCGCCACATACACCGTATTCGCGTCATTCGGGTCGACGATGACGCTGTTGGCGGGAGCGTTGGGCAGGTTGGCCGAGATATTGGTCCAGTGAGCACCACCGTCTGCCGAACGATAGACATGGGGCGCATCGATGCCGTTGCCGCTGAAACCCATGATGGTGGCATAGACCGTGGCCCCGGCCGCATCATGCGCGTCCACGGTGATCGAAGAGACGTCGAACTGCCCGGGATTGAACCCGTCCGGAGAGTTTGTCACCGGCGACTGGCCGGCATCGGCCCAGGCTGTCGTGCTGCCGGAAGACTGAGCCATCGTGGTGGTGAACACATGCCCGAAGACGCCGGCTCCAGGGAACTCTGTCCCGGCCATGCCGGCGTATACGACTGTCGAGCCGCCGCCCGGCGGAACTTCCGCGGCGCTCGGCATTCCACCCGCCGCAAGAGACCGAACCACCGGAAAGCTTCCGCAGGCGGACGCACCTGGATCCGCAAACGGCGCACTCAGCAGGTCGCCGCCGGTCCACGCCGAACCTCCGCTGGCGGGTCCGCGCCAGGCTCGGCAGGTTCCCAGCAGTATCTCGTCGGCTGCCTGCGCGTCCGGCAGCCATGGGGCATGAATTTCCGCCTCGTCGTCATCCACCTGCACGGCGCCGATCCCTGTCTGCGCGAAGTCCGCCAGTCCGCAGGCAGAGCCTCTGGTGCACCGGGCAATATTGATCCCTGCCCCAGTCGAGACGTACCAGTTCATGGGGTCCGCCGGATCGATAGCCACAGTTCCACCCTCGCCGGTCGACATCTGCGCCCAGGCGCTGGTGCCGTTTCCGGTCGCCGCCGAGCCCAGCGCACCGAGCCCCGCCAAGAGCGTTCCGGTCGCGACCGGATCCTGCGCAAAGCTCACCACCTCCGCCAGCGACCCCAGACCGCCGTTGAGGTTCTCAAAGTGGCTGGCATCGCCTGGAGAGCAGACGCCGCCGGTTTCAGCCACTCCATCGGTGGAGCGCCAGATACCGCCATCGTTGCCGAACAAGGCCAGCGGCGCCCCACCGTTCGCGGTCAGCGTCGCGATGGCATGCTGTGCCGCTTCTACGCCCGCTGGAGTGGCGCATCCATTCAGCGCGTTGGTCGTGTCGCGCAGCACGCATCCCGCTGCCGCGCCTCCTGCTGTCAGGGTGCAGGCGTAGATATCTTCGGTTCCCACCAACAGCAGCGTGCCGGTCGACGTGGGAGCGGCCGCCAGCGCCAGATCATAGTCTGCTTGCGGGATCTCTGTGCTGCCGCTCCCAACCTCAAGCGGCACGGAGTTCAACTGGCTGCCAAACCCGATCATGTTGGCGCAGCCTCCATCCGACGTCAAGCCGCACACATCCTGATACAAACCCTCGTCGGCATTCGCCTGGCCGACAGTGAGGGCGAACGTGTCGCCGCTTACCGGCTGCACCGCCAGCACACCGCGCTGCAGCGGGCAACCCGCAGAGGACGTGACGGTGGGACAGGCTGCCTGGGTGAGCCCGGTTCCCGGTTGATTCGCCAGCCGCGTCCAGGTCATCCCATCCGCCGAACCGTAGTAGCCGTGATGACGGACGGCGGCAAAGAACATCTGGCGCGCAGTGTTCCATACGACAGCGGTCGCCGCGTTTCCATTGCCGCTGGAGGCCGCCGACTGCATCACCGCGCTTCCGTCCAGCAGCGTGGCCTCGCTCCACGTCAAGCCGCCATCGCCGGACACATACAGTCCCTGCACCGCGTACCGGGCCGATCCTGCATTGACGAACTGGCCCCCGGCCGAGGAACTCAGCG
This sequence comes from Rhodanobacteraceae bacterium, assembly GCA_903970285.1. GTDB lineage: Bacteria > Acidobacteriota > Terriglobia > Terriglobales > Acidobacteriaceae > Edaphobacter. The sequence continues at coordinate 9,662 of CAJCHN010000083.1, forward strand.
CCGCGACGACGACCTGCGCGTTCACCGTCGAGAACGCAAGCCCGGAGACGCTGAGGCCCACAAAGCTATGGTTGCCGTACACGCCATCCTGGGAACCCGTCGCGAGGGTCCACGTCAGGCCGCCATCTGCCGAACGCAGAATGCCGCCACCGTAATACGAGTCCGTGGCGTCATTGGGATCCCCTGTGCCCGCCAGCACCACACCGCCGCCGACCGCGACCGCACCGATGCTCAAGGACGGCGTGGCGCTCGAGCCTGCGCTCAGATCGAAGACAGCAAGCGTGTCGGTCAGCGGAGTAAAGCTGACCCCGGCGGCTGGCCCGGCTGCATCGGTCGACTTCCACACTCCGCCGCCGGTGGTGCCGAGGTAGATGGTATTGCCGCTGGCATCGGCCGGATCGACCGCAATGGCGCTCACTCGTCCGGTTACATTGCCAAAGGTAGGACTAGCCACCTGCGCCGGACCGACTGCTGTCCATGCGGCGGTCAGGTTGGCTGCCCGCGGCTGCGCATTCCGTTCGGCGAGAATGGCCCGATGCTGCAGGCGGGCCTGCTGCAGGGCGGGTGCGGCTGACTCCCCGCCGGCCAGCTTTCGCCCCTGCAGAAATTCGCGGCTCCGGGTCTGCGCGCCGATGGCACCCGCTCCCCGGGCGGGTGCCGCATCCTGCGCTATCGCTGGGCATGATCCCACGCACAGCATGAGCGTCAACAACATTGGGAGTAAGGACATCCCGCGCCAAGTCGCTACCGGCGGCGAGGATCGGTTCAGCCGGCGGCGCAGGGCGCTTGACATTGGGATCACTTCCGTTGGCCGGGCGTCAGGCTACCTCGCGCTTATCGGCCAGCCACGGCGCAACATAAGTGAGGGCCTTCCCAGAGACTGAGCCACGAAGGCCCGCCCGTCCGGATGCCCTCCAACCTAACACCGGATAGGAAGCAAACGCGGCTCATGCGTCCAGTCGCCGCCATCTTCCCGCAACTCGGTTCCGATTCGGGAATCGTAAAGAAAGGGCCTACACCCTGGACCGAACCCCCTGTTCCTTCGCATACCACTCCACCGTCCGCCGCAGTCCTTCTTCAAACCCTACCTGGGGTCGGTAGCCGAAGGCCTCCGCCGCGGCCGTGATGTCCGCCAGCGAGTTTTGTACGTCGCCAGCGCGCTCGGGCCCATACTCCGGCTCGCGATCGAAGCCCAGCAGACCGGCCAGCAGACGGTAGGTCTGGTTCAGCGTGTGACGTTCGCCGCAGGCGACATTGAAGACCCTTCCCGCGACCTTCTCCGCATCCGCGTGCATCGCCAGCAGGTTCGCCTGAACGGCGTTGTCCACGTAGGTGAAGTCGCGTCCCTGCTCTCCGTCCCCGAAGATGATCGGCTGCTCGCCCTGCATCATCTGCAGGATGAACTTGGCCATCACGCCCGAATACGGTGAATCCGGCACCTGTCGCGGACCGAAGATGTTGAAGTAGCGCAGGCACACCGTTTCCAGCCCATACACTCGCCAGAAGCTCTGCATATAGAGTTCGCCCATCACCTTCTGGGCCGGATAGGGCGCAATCGGTTCCACGCACATGGTCTCGCGGCGTGGGAAGCCCGGCTGATTCCCATAAGCGGACGATGAAGCCGCATAGACGACCCGCTTCACCTTCGCCATGCGTGCGCCTTCGAGCAGGTTGAAGGTTCCGTCGACGTTGCTTTCGTGGCTGGTGCGCGGATCCTTCACCGATCGCGGAACGCTGGGCAGGGCACCCTGGTGCAGCACGTAGTCCATGCCTTCGCAGGCCGCGGCCACTGCTCGCGCGTCGCGCAGGTCGATTTCGTGCAGATCGATCCGGTGCCGCAGGGCAGCCAGATTCTCAATCCGGCCAGTCGAGAAGTTGTCGAGCCCCCGCACCGTCTCTCCCCGCTCCACCAGCGCGTCGGTCAAGTGTGATCCGATGAATCCTGCAACTCCCGTAATCAGATAATGGGCCACGCTGTTCTCCGCTTGCTCGCCCTTCAGCTTATCAACGAAGCGACCGCGCATCCTGGTTCGAGTAGAGACCGCTTCCAGCGTTCGAGTAGAGACCGGTCACAGCGAAGCAGTATCGCCCGGCAAGGCAACCGGCAGTTCCTGCGGACCTTGTCGCAATTGCACACGCAACGCCAGCATCAACCCCGCGGCCACCGCCGAAGGCACCGCGAGAAGCATCAGCCCGCGCTGATAATCCCCGGTCAGGTCGCGCGCCCAGCCCATCCACACCGGCCCCAGGAAGCCGCCGCCGATGCCGATCATGTTCACCGTCGCGTACGCCACAGCCGCCCTGCGCCCGGTGAGAAAGGAAGCCGGAAGCGTCAACCATGGGCCCTGCGCCGCGTTGAAAGCGACGACTGCCAGGGTGAAGGCCGCGACTCCAAACGCTGGCTGCCGCGTCGCCCCGCCCACCATATAGGCACAGCCCATCAGCAGCACCGGCACTACGATATGCAGGGTCCGCTCCCCGTTCCGGTCCGAATGCCGCGCTGTCCACAGCATCGCGCCCGCACCCAGGAGGCCCATCCCGGCCACCATCCAGCCCACCGTGCCAACGCTCCATCCGGTCAGTCCCATCAGGATGACCGGTGCCGAAAAGGCCCACGCATACAGCACGACCAGAATGCACAGGGAGAACAGCCCCAGCAGCCATACGCGCAGGTCGGTCAGGGCCGCCGCCATATCTGCCAGCGCGTGGCCGTGACGCACCTTGCCCGCCGCCGCAGCAGCCAAGCGGGATTCCAGCCAGCCGCGCTCGTCGGCGGTGAGCCAGGGCGCGCTCGCGGGCGTATCCGGCAGGTAAAGCCAAAACAGCACACTCAGCGCCAGCGGTGGCAGACCCTCTACCAGGAACAGCCACTGCCATCCCGCCAGCCCCATCCGGCCATTGCAGGAGAGCAGCCAGCCCGCTACCGACCCCATGACCGTTGAGCTGAGCGGCAGCGCGATGTAGAACCGGCTGATGACGCGCGCGCGCCATTCCGGCGGAAACCACTCGGTCAGATAGAAGACGACGCCGGGGAAGAAGCCGGCCTCCGCCATCCCCAGCAGAAAGCGCATGAGATAGAACTCGTGCGGCGTCCGCACCAGCATCATGCCCATGGCGAGCAGGCCCCAGGTCAGCATGATCCGCGCCAGCCAGCGCCGCGCACCCACCCGCACCAGCAGCAGGTTCGAGGGGATCTCGCAGAGCGCATAACTGACGAAGAAGAGTCCCGCACCGAGCGCATACATCGATGCGGAAAAATGCAGGTCGCGGTTCATCTGAACGGCCGCGAAGCTGATGTTGACGCGATCCACGTAAGCCGCGCCGTATCCCAGCCCGATCAGCGGCACCAGCCGCCACGACGCATTGCGCAGCGCTGCCGCGCCTACCGCATCCCGCTCCGCGACCATCACTCCGGCGTCGGCCACCGCGCCCCCGATACCGGAACCGTATCATGCAGCCGTTGGCGAAAGGCGGCCGAACATCACGCGATGGTGATTCCGTGCTCTTCCACGCTGCCGAACACAGAAAGCAGGTGGGTCAACTTCAGCACCTGGCGCACCTGTTTGCCCAGGTTGATCAGCCTCATCTCGGTGCCCGAAGAGCGCGCCGTCACATACAGGCGGGCGAGCGTGCCCAGACCCGCACTGTCCAGATACGTCAGACCGGTGAGGTCCAGCACCAGGTGCGTGGTGTCCGGAAGCACCTCCTTCACCGCCGCGTAGAACTCATCGCCCTGTCCGGCGACCAGGCGCCCGAAACACTTCACAATAATGTGGTCGCCTTCGCGGATCACTTCGTACGTCAGCAATTTGTCCGATAGAGTCTCAGGCATGGGATGGCTCCAAAGTGGGAATTGAAAGAGATGGCCTGAGCCTCAATTCTAACCATCCGTTCATCCGTGACAAATGGAAGGATGCGCGACGGCCCGTTCGACCGGAAGCAGGGCATCTACTTAACCATTCCTCACACCAAGGGCGGGCTCAGGTCTCCCGATACACCACTCCTGGTGCGCATCCAGCCCGGCAACGCTTCGATGAGGCACACTCGTCGGCTGAAAATAGTGTCTGCCCGAAGTATGGTGCAAGCGAGAGTGCTTAAGGAACCCCTTCGTACCAGAGCTAACTCTTTTATTTCAACAAGAGGAGCAGGAAGCGGGGGAAGAAGTATTCCTTCCCTCGAACCCTTAATAGCTGTGTCCCAGAATCGGATGAGGCTCGTAGACCTCTTCCAGCCTCGTCACCTCGGCGCCGGTCAGCTCGATCTCCAGCGCCGCCAGCGCGTCCTCCAGCTGGTACATCTTGCTCGCCCCGATGATGGGTGCCGAGACGCCGGGCTTGCCCAGAATCCACGCCAGCGCCACCTGGGCATTCTTCACCCCGCGCGCTTCGGCGACTTCGGTAATCCGGTCCACCAGCGTGAAGTCGGATTCGCGATAGTAGAGCTTGTGCGCGTAATCGTCGGTGCGGCCGCGCGCAGTCTCCGCCTTCTGCTTGTCCTCGTTGGCTCGGCGGTTTCCCGCCAGGAAGCCGCGCGCCAGCGGACTCCACGGGATCAGACCCACACCTTCGTGCAGGCATAGGGGAATCATCTCCCGCTCCTCCTCGCGGTACACGAGATTATAGTGATTCTGCATCGTCACAAACTCGGCCAGTCCATTCGTCCGCTGAAAGTGAAGCATGGATTGGAACTGCCACGCATACATGCTGGAAGCGCCGACGTAGAGCGCTTTTCCGGCGCGGACGACATCGTTCAGCGCCTCGCAGGTCTCCTCGACCGGCGTCTCCTTGTCGAAGCGGTGAATCTGGTAGAGATCAACGTAGTCGGTGCCCAGCCGCTTGAGGCTGCGGTCGATCGAGGCCATGATGTGCTTGCGCGAGAGGCCGCGATCGTTCTGCCCGTCGCTCATCGGGTTGAAGACCTTAGTCGCGATCACCACTTCGTCCCGGCTGGCGGCGAACTCCTTAACGGCGCGGCCCGTGATCTCCTCGCTCGCGCCGAGCGAGTAAACATCGGCGGTGTCCAGGAAATTGATCCCAGCCTCCATGGCACGGCGGATGATCGGCTCTGATTCCTCCCACTCCAGAATCCATTCGCGCCAACTCCTGGACCCATACGTCATCATGCCCAGCGCCAGCCGCGAGACCTTGGTCCCCGTCCGGCCGAGATTCACATACTTCATTGCACATCCTCCGCTCAGCGTAGGATGTGCCGCGGCCCCGCGCGGATGCAGCGGTTGGGGCACTAGCCGAGCTGAAGAGCTCCCTGGCCTTGGCCGCGCAACGCTTGCATCTGCTGGATATACAACTTCGAATTGAACTTTCTTCCGGTGCTCTCGCCCGACATATACCGAATCTTCCCGAACACCGGCCGGTCGAACCACGGACGATCGAACTTACCGAGGATCGACCATGCGCAGCCGGCATAGCCATTCGGATCGCGTCCATCGAGAAAGTAGCGATCGTTCAGGTAGATGGAAAACTTCATCGCCGTCTGCACGTCCGGCGTCCACTCCAGAATCTTCTTGGCCCAGTACATGCGCATGTGGTTGTGCATCCAGCCCTGCTCGACCATCTGAATCTGCGCCGCGTTCCACAGTTCGTCATAAGTCTCGGCAGCTTCGAGCTGCTTGAGCGTGTAGAGGTGCTCGCGTTCGTCGCGAGCGTGCTCTGCGATGCTCTTCTTCGCCCACTCTTCGGCAGCTTCGTGCGAGTCATAGTGCGGGTTGTAGCGGACAAAATTCACCGCCAGTTCGCGCCACGCGATCAGCTCGTTGAAGTAGCTTTCTTTCGCGGGCTGAAGGCTGGCATCTGCCTGCGCGGCCCTGGCCACGGCAAGTGCGATGGTTTGCGGGCCGATGTGCCCATAGTGCAGGTAAGGAGACAAGGCAGACGTGCCGTCCAGCTCCGGCTTGTTGCGATCGCTATCGTAGTGCGCCAGCAGCTTCGACGTGAACAGATGGAGCCGTTCGAGTGCGGCATGCGTGCCCCCGTGGAACGCGTCAACAGGCCCGACGGTGCGGTCGAAGTCCTTCCAGCCGCGCGTCATGTCTTCGGTCAGGGAATCGGCATGGAAGCTCTTCGGACGTGTCCACTCGACCGCCGCGTGCGGGTTTTCGTACGGGACGAGATACTCCGGAAGCAGCTTGTAGAGGCGCGGCCGAATGGTGAACGCGCCGAACTGCGCCTTCTCAATGAGCTTCGACGGGATGATGACGTCGGTATCGACGGTCCAGAAGGGGATGGAAAGCCGCGCCGCCAGGTGTTTGCGCCAGCTCTCGGGCGCACGCATCGGATTCTCATCGCCGATGCAGATGGCCGCTCCCGCGTCGTGCAGGAAGCGCTCGTGCGACTCATGCGGTGCGCGCCGCATGACGAAGCTGATGTTGCGCCTGGCGAGATCCGCCTCGATGTCCGGAAAACCCTGCTGCAGAAACACGTAGTGGCGCAGATTCGCATGCGGAAAGTTGGAGATACCAGCGAAGTAGACGACCAGCGGCAGCTTCAACTCGTTTGCGATCGACACCGCGAGATTCAGGGCATGGTTGTCGACCCCGCGCTGCGCCCGCTGCATCCAGTAAACGACCGTCTTGCCGTGCGGGTCGGGAGTCCCACCACGTCGAATCGTGATCCTTGCGTCCTGCGCCAGTTTCGCGAGCCACTCCGGGGCGTCTGCGCCTGCATCTGCCGTTGGTTCAGTCTTGACCTTTTCCATACTCTCCTACGCTAGCGCAGAGCGATTAAGTACCATCGCATAAGACGCCGGAAACGGGAGGAGAACCAAATTGGCGGTGCCGGAAGTTGGATTTCGTGAAGCTACAGTTGAAGACGCGGCGAATCTGGCGCTGATTGGCGCCGCCACGTCGCTCGATGCGTTTGCCGGGCTGTTGTCGGGCAAGGACATCGTCGCCAACTGCCTGGAGAACCATGTGCCGGCGTTCTATCAGAAGCTGCTGGCGCAGCCCGCGAGCAGAGCCTGGCTGGCGGAGGTTGCAGGTGGACAGGATAGAAGTGCGGCACCGGTCGGTTACATGATTCTCTCGGCGCCCGACTTTCCTCAGGAGCTGCTGCATCCGGGAGACCGGGAACTGAGGAGGATTTACCTGCTGTCGCGCTTCCACGGCTCAGGCGCGGGCCAGCGCATGATGGATTGCGCCATCCAGGCGGCGACCGAGGGTGGGGCCAGGCGCCTGCTGCTCGGCGTTCACCCGGATAACGCACGGGCGCTCGCCTTCTATCATCGGAACGGCTTTCGGGAGATTGGCCGCCGAACGTTCCGGATGGGCAGCTCCGTGTTCAACGACCCCGTCCAGGCACGCCTGCTCACGCGCCTGGACTAAGGGCGCGAACACGAGCGCCTTAACCACACGCGCCGCACAACGAGCGCCAGGGCACCGAGGTGGATGAGGGCTACGCATCAACAGCAGAAGCGGCCCGAAGGCCGCTCCGATGTTAGAGCTGACGTGGCGGAGTAAGAATTACCACAGGCCCCATGCGCGGCTCATATAGTCCGTGAGGGTCATGGTGATCAGCACGAGGAACGTAAAGAAGCCGGCGGCTACGGTCATCTTCACCAGACGTGATTGATACTTCACGTGCATGAAGAAGAGGATCACGATGACCGCCTTGGTGCAGGCGATGCCGAGGGCGACGATCGGGTTCAGAACGCCGAGGTCGAGATCCGCCGCGATGACGGTGATCACGGTGCCCGCAACTAAAGCCGCGTAGACATACCCGTACTGCAGCGGGGTCACAATGTGGTGGCCGACGTTTTCCGGGTTCATGACATTTGCCGGATCGTTGCTTTGGGACATCTTCTACTCCTCAAGAAAGTGTGGCTACGCGGCTAGTGGGCCAGCGGATGCCGATTGATGAGATAAAGCAGCGGGAACAGGAACAGCCACACAATATCGACGAAGTGCCAGTACAAGCCAAAGTTCTCAATGGGGGCAACATAGCCGGCGGAGAACTCCCCGCGCCATGCTCGCCAGGTGAGCCAGAACAACAGGACGATGCCGATGATCATGTGCAGCGCGTGCATACCGGTCATGGCGAAGTAGAGGAAAAAGAAGATCTGGGTCTTCTGCGCCATGTCGGGAGGAAGCGGAGTCTCGGACGGCTTGCCCGTCTTGGCGTCGACGGGCGGGTTCACAAACTCGCTGATATCGAAGTTGGCGCCGGGGATGTGGTGTTTCTCCCACTTCTCCTTGTATTCGACCGTCTTGACACCCAGGAAGGCAATGCCGAAGATGTTGGTGAGGATGAGGGCGATGACGAGGACGTCGCGCTTGCGCACCTCCGCCGCCCACACGCCGATCGCCATGCAGAAGCCCGAGGTGATGAGGATGATGGTGTTGGCGGTTCCGAGCGGAATGCTGAGCTGGTTCGACGCCGGGACGAAGGCATCGTAGTACCAGTTGCGGTAGAGCAGGTAGGCGAAGAACATTCCGCCGAAGAACATGATTTCGGTCAGCAGGAACAGCCACATGCCGAAGCTGCCGGCCTCGCGCTGCTGCTCTTCGGTCTCGAAGTGATGCCGATGCTGCGGCAGCACAACGTGTTCCGCGTGCTCGTGGGCACCGGTCAGCCTGGTATCTTCGCCGTGGGTTGCTGCAATCGTATTAGCCAACGGTGGTTACCTCGTTTGCCGTCTTGTTTGCCAGCCATTCATAGTCATACGCCTCGTGGTCGACGATGGGAACCTCGATGAAGTTTTCAGTCAACGGCGGAGACTGGATCTGCCATTCGAGGCCCGTAGCCTGCCACGGGTTGTTGCCCGCGATGGCCCCATAGCGCAGCGACCAGGCGAGATAGATGAGGGGGAGTGCGTACCCGACACCGAGCACGGTGGCTCCAGCGGTCGATAGCACGTTCAACACCTGGAACTCCTGCGGATAGGCATGGTAGCGCCGCGGCATGCCGAGGTAGCCCAGAATGAACTGGGGCAGGAAGGTCAGATTGAAGCCGATGAAGGTGGTGACCGCCGCGAGCTTCGACAGCGACTCCGAGTACATGCGGCCGGTCATCTTGGGCCACCAGAAATGGACCCCCGCGAGGAACGCCATGAGCATGCCGCCCACCATGACAAAGTGGAAGTGGGCCACGATGAAGTAGGTCTCGGTGAGGTGGATGTCCATGCCCAGGGCACCCAGGAAGACGCCGGTCAATCCGCCGATGGTGAACAGCCCGATGAAGCCGAAGGCGTAGAGCATCGGCGTCTCGAAGGTGATGGAGCCCTTCTGCAGGGTGAACGACCAGTTGAAGATCTTGATGGCGGAGGGCACCGCGACCAGCATGGTGAGCAGCGAGAAGACCAGCGCCGAGTAGTTGGAGACACCCATGATGAACATGTGGTGAGCCCAGACGAAGAAGCCGAAGACCGCAATGGCCACCGAGGAGAAGGCGACCGCCGTATAGCCGAACACTCGCTTGCGGCTAAAGGTGGAGATGACCTCCGAGATGACGCCCATGCCGGGCAGGATCATGATGTAGACGGCGGGGTGCGAGTAGAACCAGAAAAGGTGCTGGAAGAGCAGCGGATCGCCACCCTTCGAGGGGTCGAAGACTCCGATGCCGATCAGCCGCTCCAGCGCAACCAGGACGATGGCGATGGCCAGCACCGGGGTTCCCAGAACCATCAGGATGGAAGCCGCGTAGTGCGACCACACGAACAGCGGCATGCGGAACCAGGTCATGCCCGGCGCACGCATACGGTGAATGGTGACGATGAAGTTGAGGCCGGTGAAGATGGAGCTGAAGCCGGCGATAAAGATCGCGGTCGCCGCCGTAATGACGTGGGTGTTCAGGTAGTGGGTCGAGAGCGGCGTGGTGAACGTCCAGCCGGTGTCGACGCCGCCGAGCACGAGAGCCGCCAGCGTGAAGGTCCCGCCGGCCAGGTACAGGTACCAGCTGAGCAGGTTGATCTTGGGGAAGGCAAGATCTTTGGCTCCCAGCATGATCGGGATCAGAAAGTTCCCCAGCGTCGCCGGAACCGAAGGCACCAGGAAGAGGAAGATCATGATGATGCCGTGCATGGTGAAGAACTTGTTGTACGTGTCCGACGCCACCAGGTCCGGCTGCGGGGTCAGCAGTTCGAGCCGGATCAGGCCGGCGAACGCTCCTCCGATGAAGAAGAAGAACGTGATCGAGATCAGGTACAGCATGGCGATGCGCTTGTGGTCACCGGTTAACAACCAGCTCAAAAGGCCGTGCTCGTTGTTGATGTAGTTGCGCTTGGGCAGTTGGGCCGTTCGCTGATCCGGCAAGCTGACGATTGTGGTACTGGTTGCACTCATGGCTTCACCATTCCTGGAGTTGTGGGCGCGGTCCCAGGCGTTGCGGGCGCCGTGTTGCTTGACTCGTTGGTGCCCAGGGTCTGCTGGACACGATAGTTATTATTTTGGGTCTTGATGAATTCGACCAGATCGATGAGGCCATCTTCGCTGATCTGCCCCTGGTAGGTGGGCATGATCGGGTTATATCCGGCGGTCACATGCTCTGAAGGATTCAGGATGGCGTCGCGCAGGTAGGCGTCGTTGACCAGGACCTGGGAGCCGTTCGCGAGCTGCAGCTTGGCCCCGTAGACTCCGGCCAGGCTGGGTCCGCGCGCCGCCGGAGTGCCGTTATGGCACTGGTTGCAGCCCAAGCTGGCAAAGAGACGCTCGCCATTCTGCGCCAGCGACGCTCCGCTGGTCGATTCCTCGGTCCACTTCTGGTAGTCCTCGGGCGTCATGGCGGTGACTTCGCCGATCATGCCGGAGTGTTTGGTGCCGCAGTACTGTGTGCAGAAGAGATGGTAGACGCCTGGTTCGGTCGCCTGGAACCACACGGTGGAGTAGCGGCCGGGGATGACCTCGCGCTTGACCCGGAAATCCGGGATCGAGAAGCTGTGGAAGACGTCCATGGAGATCATGGTGAGCTGGACGGGCCGCCCGACGGGAACGTGCAGCGCATTGATCTCATGCTGGCCGCCCGGGTGCTCGGCCTTCCACATCCACTGCTTGCCGACGATGTAGATGTTCATCGCATTGGTCGGCGGATTGTAGATACGGAAATAAAGCAGCGCACCCCAGACGAAGGCCACCAGGAAGATTGCCAGCGGGATGATGGTCCAGGTCGCTTCGAGCAGGGTCGAACCCTCGACCTGTGTGGCCACCGGGTTGCGGGCCTTGCGATAGCGGATGGAGAATCCGAAGACCAGGATGCCGACCAGGGTGAGGCCGGTCAGCGTCATGCCGACCAGGAAAAAATAGAGTGCGTCCGCATAGGGTGCGATGGTCGACGCTTCCGCCGGAAAGAGGGCGGAGGAGTGGAGCCATTTCACCAGAAATTCCCACAGTACTGGACTGATAAACCTGTTCATCGTTACCCTTTATCCGCGTTGTTGTTCGGATTGTTCCAGTCGTCGTCGGACCCGTCCGAATCGTGATCCCGCCCCAACTTGATATCTCTGCGAAACATCACAAACATAAAACCGCCAAGACCCGCCATCGTCAACATTCCACCGACCTGTACCACCCGGGCCACAATCAACGAGTGCTTATTCGTCTGTGGATCGTAGTGGTAACAATAGGTCAGAATATTGGCGACAGGCGAACCGATCTTATTGCCGGAGGCCTCGATCAGCCCCAGCAGAATGTCCTTCGGCGAGTACTCAACGCCGAGGTAGTACTGCGCCAGCTTCCCGCTGGTCGTCGCAAGCTCAATCGAACTCGCGTGGGCAAACTGGGACAACGTTCCATCTGGCCCTGGAACCCGCACGTAACCGAAACCTACCGCCTTGGTAACGGCATCGATGTCGGGCGTCTTCCCCGTCAAAAAATGCCAGCCATCTGCTGTTTCCGGGCGTCCGTAGCGCTTCAGATAGAACGCCTTCTTCTTCGCAGCTAATACGGGAGTCTCGGTTGGATCGATGCTGATGACGATGACGCTGAAGTCTTTTCCGGGGGTCAGCTTCACCATCTCCAAGGCTCCCGTCAAGCCGTCGAGCTCCTCCGAGCACAGCATCGGGCAGTTGTAGTACACCATCGTAATAATGGCCGGCTTCTGCCCAAAGTAGTCACCGAGCTTGATCGTCTTGCCCGCGTCGTCAACAAAGGTTGCATCCAGCGGAAGTTGCTGATTCAGGTGCTGAGAGACTTGAACTCCCTGCAGGACCTTTGGGAGCTGATCACCGGTGTTGGCGCCCGTCTCCTTGTCACCATAGGATGAGACCTGCGCGGACGCAAGACAGCCGGTAAGCAGGCACATCGTCGCCGCTGCTCTCAGCACTCTCCGGATTGTCAGCAACTGCCTCATGCTCGGTTCCTTTTTGTTCCTGTATCAACTTCTATGCTAAGCCTCGGTACAGACCGCTATTTCACCGGACGCAACGCATCATCCTTGGCTTTGCCGTAATCAAGCCTCTGTTCGCGTGCCTCGATCGTATCCAGTTCAAATCCCGTGCGGGCAAAGCCGCTGGTCAACGGGGCGGTGATGCCAGGCTGCTTATCGTAGGCGAGCTGTGAGCCAGCCAGGGTTGTTGGAGCGACCGGAAGACCTTTCTGCGAGATCAGCAGCATGGCCTGATCGATCGGAATGCGGATGCCCGGCTGGCCCGGAACGCTGCTGTAGTGATTCAGCAGGAGATCTTCGCGGGCGTGTAGGTCGGCCGTATCCTGATTGCCGTCGTCCATCTGCAGCCGGGGAGACGGAAACTGCGTCGTCATCTGCTGGAGTTCCTGCTGCTCCATGGCGGCATTACTTTTCAGGACTTCCAGCTTCTTAGAAGTCGAGAGATCACCAGAGGCCGTGACCTTGGGTCGGTGATTCCACTTGGTCGTCGGTCCGTCCTCTTTGTTGAGGCCGTCATCGATCAAGCGTCCCATGAAGAAGCAGAAGACGAAGAAGATGAGAACGAAGCCGAAGAGACCACCCAGAAAGACGATGACTCCGCTGACGTTGACGTCCGTGGTCTCGTAGCCAAGCTTCGCACTCTCTGCTCCAGGCGTCGGATAGTTGATCTCACCCTCGCCAGTCTCATACTCGCCGGGCCTTTGTTTTGGATCGTTAGTGGGCATGTTCGGGCTCCAGCATCTCCTCAAGGTGAGGATCGTTGACGTTGACCAGCGGACGCTTGCTCAACTCGTTGAAGTAGTACGCAGCCCATGCAGCCATGACCGAAAGTGGCACGGTGAGATAGGCCAGGATGCCCCAGTTGCCGGCGAGGTGAAGGTTACCCGCGGCGTTCTTGAAGTTGGGCTCGATCAACCAGAACATATCGACGCAGCGCGCAAAGATCATGAACATTGCAAGAGCGGCCAGGCGCTTCTTATCCCGCTTCAGGTTGCGCGAGAGCAGAAGGCAGAACGGAATAAGCCAGTGGCAGATGAAGTCCAGCGTACAGATGTACCACCAGCCACCACGGATGCGGGCCAGATACCAGGGAATCTCATCCGGCACATTGCCCGACCAGATAATGAGGAACTCCGCAAAGGTGAGATAGATGTTCAGCATGACGAACGCGAAGGCAAACTTGCCCAGGTCGTGCTGCTCGGTGGTCCGCAGCAACGTCTTCATCGGCTCAACCTTTGAGAGCATGATGACGGTCAGGATTCCAACCGCAAGCACCGCGAAGCCCTGTCCGACAAGAAACTGCAATCCCCAGATCGACGAGTACCAGGTGACGTCAAGCGACATGATCCAGAGCAGGGCCCCATCCGTAAGACAGACCACGTAGATGAAGATGCCCGGGCCGGAGAGGTTCTCGAATCGAACACGCCATTTATCGTAGCTGGCCAGCGTGCCGCGGGCAGGATCGGCATCGCGTTCAAGTGACCACTTGTTGAGCAAATAGGTAAAGAGAAGGAGGATGCCGAAGACAACGAGGGTCTGGATAATTGCACTGACCGGGTTGAACATCGTGTGCTTCGAGTTGGCCGTCAGCTGCTGTTCCTTGGTGATCAACCCGGCGGCGTAGGCGTTGGCCTCGGAGGCTGCGTCCGGATAGCGGGCCCACTGGTACAGATGCTTCATAAAGATGCCGATCGGCAGGATCATCACGAAGACCAGCGGAAGCGTCCGCGTCATGGCCTCCAGCGGTCGACGGAGTAGCAGACCCCACTTACCGCCGGAGACATACTGCAGCATCAGCATGACAAGGCCGCCGCCGGAGAAGGCGAAGCAGCACATGAAGCCCAGCAGATACGCACGCAGGATGTGTCCGGCGCCGCCAGGCGACGCCAGGAAGATCAGCGAAACCAGACCCGCGACGGCGAAGACGATCAAAGCCTGCGTTCGCCACTTGGACAGAATCTCAGGCGAGCCCAGGGAGGCCGGCAGGGTACGCGGTCCGTGGTGCTGAGCCTCGTGTTGTTCGTGTACAGATGACATACGTTTCAAGCCTTCGTGTGGTCAGAGTGGTAGAGCCGATTTGCTTCCTACGGTCTGGATTGCTTCCTGCAGTCTGAGTTCTTTCTACTGGTGGCTGTTGGTGACTCCGTTGGGATTATCAGGGTGGTACGGCTCTAGCGGATAGCCCGTGCTGGTCTGGCTTCCGGTCGGGCCCTGGCTGCCGGGCTTGCCGATCTTGGCCTGAGCCTTGCCGATCTCATTTGGCTGAAGTACATAGTTGCCGCCGCTCGGGGTGCCCTCAACGGCGGTTGGAGGCAGGGTCCACTCGGCAGCGAAGCTCGCCGGGAAGCCCTCCTGCTCGGCGATATCTGTCAACGGCTGAACGTGCTGACCCGCGGCTATATCGGAGGACTGCGCGTTCTGACTGAGCTGTAGCGCCTTGATGTAGGCAACGATGGCCCAGCGATCCTCGGGCGTAATCTGCGAGGAGTAGTCGGGCATGGCACCGTAGCCATTTGAGATCACGTTGAAGAAGTGTCCCAGCGGAGCGGCCTGCAGACGAGCAGTATGGAAGTTGCCCGCCTTGGCGTAGCCGCGCTGCACAATCATGCCAACGCCGTTGCCGACGCGAGAGTGGCACGGCGTGCAGTAGACGTTATAACGCTCCTGGCCTCGGGCCAGAACGTCGAGGGTCACCGGGTAGGGCAGCGCGTTGCCCTCCTGGCCGTTCACCATGCCGGTCGCAAAGTAGCTCGTTGGGTCAAGCTGTCCGCGCGCGACGGTGTTCTCGACCTGCGGGCGAACGGAGCGTCCATCTTTGAAGAAGGTTGTGCCCCGCTGCGGGTAAAACTTGGGCTGGTTGTGCATGTCCTGGCGACATCCGGCCAGCAGCAGGGAACTCGCCAGCGAGACACCGAGAACCATCTTCGAAGGATTGGACATACCGCTCACGACTCCTTCTTGCTTTGCTCTAAATCCCAGAATCAATGCTCTACCTCCACGACGGAGACCGCAGGGAACTGCTCCAGAAACGCCCTGGTATCGCCCAGCGAAAACTTCGGGTCGAAGGCC
>CAJCHN010000084.1 GCA_903970285.1 Rhodanobacteraceae bacterium
CAACTGTACGGCGGACTGGAGACGCTGGATGCGCTCCTGCGCGGTGGGCGCGTTGGTGCCGCGGATGTAGTCCTCAAACGCGGGCAGCGGCTCGGCTCCCGGCGCCGCGAGGAAGGTCTGCTCCGCGACGCTGAAAGCGGGGTCCATCTCGCGAGCCACCTTCCAGGCGATGGCGTTCTCGGCGTCGAAGAGGCTGGGGAGGGGGGCGGCGCCGTCGACGGGATCGGAGAGGTGGAGCTGGTCGATGGAGAGGACCTGGGATTGGATGGAGATGCGGTCGTCGGTGACGGCGTAAGTGCCGATGACGACGAAGTTGGCGTCGAGCTGCTGGGCGATGCGGATGGTGGTGGCGCGGGAGGGTTTGAAGTCGGGGGGGAGGCCGAGGTGGTCGAGGGCGAAGGCGCGGTCATCGCGGGAGATGGTGAGGAAGCCGGCGGAGGCGAGGCGCTTGTTGAGGGTGTCGGGGAAGGAGTCGCCGATCCAGTTGAGGTTGGGATTGCCGGATCGGTTGTCGAAGGGCAGGACCAGGACGACGTGTCCTCCTCCCTCTTTGGCGCGAGCCTCGGGGCTGATCTGGGCGCGGGATTGGAACAGCGGGCAGAGCGGGGATGCGGCGGCGACGAGCAGCAGGAGCAGGCGGGCGGAGGCGGACTTCAGCACGTCCTGATTGTAATTCGAGGCTGAGCGGGGATGGACCCACCCCCCCGTCATTTCTTGCCTATATTCTTCAAAGCACTGGGTTTAGGTTTGGAACAAGAAGATCCATCGAACACCTCTGAATTGCACCATTTTTGGGCACCCGCTTGGTTTCGCGCATCGGCACCCAGGCCGTTGCTCGCCTGGCTGGCGCGGGGGAAGCGCAGGATGGCTGCCCACTCCCCATGCGACGACGCCTGCCAGACGACTTCGCCGTGCAGGATGGTGGCGACTTGGCGCGGGGTAAGGTCGCGGTGGAAATCGAAGAAGCGGGTGCCGGTGGATTCTGTGTGGCCAATGAGCGAGAGCGCCCCTGCGGGCGGAACCCACTTGGTCGAGAAGACCAGAGCGGTGTCGAAGGCGGCGGGATCGAGCGCGGCCTTCTCAATCTGGTCGGGACTGAAGTTGTCGAGTGCGACGGTGGCGATTGGTGTGCGGACATAGCCGAGTTCGGGGTGTTCGAGTTCGGTGGTGGCCGGCCAGGCGGTGAGTACGGTTGCTTCGGGAAAGTCTGTTGCGATGACGTGGATGGCGAGCTGGTGCAGGGTGACGAAGTCGCGGTAGGTAAGGTTGTCCTCGGGGGCAAAGCTGTAGGGCGGGTTGAGGGTGAGGGCGAGCACGAAGGCGACGGCCGAAAGGGCGGCGAGCGCGGGCCACCATCTGACCCGCTGGCGCCATACGGAGACGCAGACGAGCAGGATGAGCGGGTATAGGGGCAGCAGGTAGCGGGTGAGGAGTGCTCCGCCGAGCACGGAGAAGGCGAGAGCGTTGGCCACGACAACGATGCCCACAGTGCGGAGCGTGGCGGGTTCCAGGACGGGAAGTTGCAGGTCTGTGCGAGGGACGGAACGTGCCGGGATGGGAAGCACGGCGAGCGTGGCCACCACCGGCACGAACATATTCATATGAACGAACAGGTGGACGAAGCGGTGCCAGAGGCTGAGCAGGATGCGCGCCGGGGTGAGATTGGCCGAGGCGTTGTAGCGCAGGAATTCCGGATTGCCGAAGAGAAACCCGGTCACGTGCAGGTGGTAGGCGTACCAGGCGGCGAGCGGAAGGATGGGGATCGCGAGCGCGGCGGCTTTGACCAGGCGGGTGCGAGTATCGCGTCTATCGATGAGCGCGGCCAGTTCCCAAAGCGCGAGCGCGATGGAGGTCACGATGGCGGTCTCTTTTGCCAGGGCGGCAAGCGAGAAGAGCATGGCGACCGCGGGCAGGTTCGTGCGGCCGGAAGGGACCGGCAGGACGGAGGACGGCAGGAGAGAGAACGGCTGAAAATAAAAGGACAGGGCCCACAGGCTGAAGGCGGCGGCGAAGAGGTCGGCGTGGGCGAGGCTGGATTGCGCGAACCAGATGGGGTAGAGGGCGGTGAGCGCGGTGGTAGCCACGGCGACAGCGGTGCCGGCGAGCAAGCGCGCCAGGCGGAAGACGCCGAGCAGCGCGGCCGCCGCCACCATGCAGAGGAAGGTCCGGGTGCCTTCGATGGAAAGGCCAGCGATCCGCCACCAGGCTGCGAGCAGGATGGACGGAAGCGGCGGATGAGCGTTGCTGAGGACGGAGTGGGGGATGAGCGCACCGGTGCGAAAGAAATCCAGCGCCGCCGGGATGTAGTAGCCGGCTTCGTCCCAGAACCAGGGCAGGCGGAGCAGGGTGCGGTGAGCGAGATAGACGCCCACAAAGAAGACCGGGTAGAGCACCCAGAGCGGGAGCGGACGTTCGGGCGGTGCGGCGATCTGGGTGAAGCGGGTGGGCAAGGGAGGCTCCGCAGGAGCAGTTTACTTGTAAATTTACGCTTGCCGGCCGTGCTCGCGGCCCCGCTGGGGCTCAGGTGCATAGCGCCAAGGCCCGGGTTTGACCGGATACTCACGTATGCCTTCTGGCGGTCCCCTGCGGAGAGGAGATGACCGCGGATTGGCGCGAGCTAAGAGCCTGGAGCCGAGACCTGGCCTGGTCATTCCCTGGTCGCAGCAAGCCGAGTTAGAGCATTTCCGCGACATTCACGCGAGCCGAAGTGGGGTTGAAACCACCTTTTTGAGCCGGCCTCAGTTGACGGGGCTGCCCGGAGCGGGCGGAACAGGCTCGTAGTTCAGCTTGCCGAAGGTCTGTTCGTACTGGGCGAGATTGTGGCTGAGGATATTCCAGAGCGCCTTGGCCTGCTGCGGGCTGAGATAGATGGCCTGGAAGTTGTTGAGGTCGACCTCGGTGGGCGAGACCTGCTGCATGGTGCCGAAGGTGAGCTGGAAGTCCCACACCGACATGCGGACCTGCACCGAGTTGGCGTAGGACTCACGGAACCCGGGGGTTTGCTTGAGGCGGACCTCGGTTGGAGCGGGAGCATCTGAGTGTCCGGCGATGGTGAAGGGCTTGTTCTGGCTCATGATCTCGCTTGGATAAGAGTGCTGGAGCAAATTGAGGATGGGAGCCGGGCGGCGAATGCATCCCGGTGCTGATTTCTTCATTCTGCCACAGCGGGCGAGGGCGGAGGGAAACACGAACTTTCGCTGGGAGCGCTGGCTCTAGAGCCGGAGAGTGCGGCAGCAACCGGATCAGTCCGACGCCCCCAGTTCTTCAGCGCGGGCGGTGGTTACCTCGGGACTTGGTGCGAAAGGGGGGACTTGAACCCCCACGGATTACTCCGCCAGATCCTAAGTCTGGTGCGTCTGCCAATTTCGCCACTTTCGCGTGTTTATCACTACGTCTTCCCTGAGACTTTGTACCATCGAGCCGAAACGGGTACGTTGCCTCTGAGCCAACGTGGAGTGGGTCCGTCGACTCCTGTACTCTCCGCAAGTTTACACCGCTATGGCCAGGGTGCGACGCGGACGTATGCGAGTTTAGAACCACTCTCTGCTGCGCACCTGCTTGCCTGGTGGTCGCGGGGGTGTCCTTTTCGGGGACAAACGAGCCTGGCACGGTATACCCTTTGTCGCGATCGATGAAACACTTCGCCCGGGGATGAAACGATGAACAGGCGTGAACTGCTTTACAGCATGAGCGTGACTGCTGCGGGGTTGGGTCTGCGCAACCTGTGTGCTTCGGCGGAGCGCATCGCTGCGAGCGACAAGCTCACGATCGCATGCATCGGTACGGGGTCTCAGGGCCTGCGTATTCTGCTCGATCTACTGCGGCTGTCACAGGTAAGGATTGTCTCGGTGTGCGATGTGAACCGGCTCAGCAGCGACTATTTGGACTGGGGACCGAATGAGCTTCGCAACAAAGTGAGGATGGTTCTTGAAGACCCGGGCTGGGGCGCGAACAACCGCGCGCCTACGGCAGGCCGGGACGCCGCCCAGAGCATCGTGAATGCCTTCTATAGCAAACAGTCGGGAAAGCCTGTCAGCGGCTGCACTGCCTATGAAGATTTCCGTGAGCTGCTGGCGAAGGAGAAGGATCTCGACGCGGTCACCATCAGCACACCCGACCATTGGCACGCAACCATCGCCATCGCCGCCATGCGAGCCGGGAAACACGTTTACAGCCAGAAGCCGATGGCGCACAACGTCTGGGAGTGCCGGGAGATGGTGCGAGTTGCGGCGGAGACCGGGCGAGCGACGCAGGTTTCGATCTTCAATTCCAACCTGCCGGCTTCCAGGCAGGTACATGACCTTCTCGCAGCGGGCAGCATCGGGCCGGTTCACTCCATCGATATCTGGACCAAACGGGCCTCCAAGTTCTGGCTGCAGGGCTTAGCCACGCCGACAAAGTCGGAGCCGGTACCTGACGGTCTGAACTGGGATATGTGGCTTGGTCCGGCACCCTTTCGGCCCTTCAATCGCGCATACCTGCCCTTTGTCTGGCGTGCCTGGTATGACTTCGGTTGCGGCGCCTTTGGCGACATGGGAGAGTATGGCTTCGACACACTCGCCCGCGCAGTCACGCTGCAACCTGCCAGCGGCATCGAAGCCAGCACCACGGACCGTTTTCCGGATTGCTATCCCGTTGCGTCGGCAGTTCACATGGACTTTGACGCGTTGAGCGCCCGCCCGGCGTTGCGTATCAACTGGTTTGACGGGGGTATCGAGCCTGCGCGTCCGTCAGAACTGCCCGCAACCGAGCAGATCGGCGAGGGCGGAGAAGGCGTGATCTACCACGGCGCTCACGGCAAGTTGCTGACCGCTTACATGGGTCAGAATCCACGTGTTCTTTCGCCGAGCGGCAAGGTCGAGATGCCCTACGCGAAGCAGTCTTCTGCGGAGGAACCCTTCATGATCGCCACTCCCGAGCTTGGCGGCAGTGCCAGCGGAGCGAACGCCGAGCACTATCTCGAGTGGATCGCTGCTTGCAAGGGTGGCCCACCAGCCCGAGCGAACTATGCGTTTGAAGCTCCGATCGTCGAGACCCTTCTGCTTGGGTGCATTGCCGTCCGAACCCATGAGCCGCTGGCGTGGAACGCGGATGGCTTCGCGTTCACTCAAGGTTCGGCACAGGCGACTGCGCTGCTCAAACCCGAGTACCGTTCCCCGTGGGGCATTGTTGGGAGTTAGCTGTTTTCGATCTTCGGCAAAGACCACACCAACTCCTTCCGCTTCCTTGCACCATCCGCTTCAGGCTCGGCCTGCAGATTTCTCATGGCGGAAAGGACTCGAGGCGCTCAGTTGGATATCTGTCCGGTGAGATTCAGATTGATTAGAACGTCGTCCTCGGCTTTCCAGATCATGAAGCTTGGGTTCTTCAGTCCCCATTGGACGTAGGGAATGATGAACTGTGTCTTCGCGGTCGCCTTCGAGCCTTCCAGGTGAATTTGCATCGGCACGGTGATATCGTGCGGAGCCCCGAGCAGGGTAAGAACGCCGCTCACCTGAATGGTCGAGTCGCCCGACGGAGCGATCGTCCCCGCATACGTGCGCGGAGCGAACGTGACGGTGGTGTATTGGTCCACTTTGAGGATGTCCCTGTCCATCTTCTTGTCGCGGCTGTCATTGCCAGTTTTGCCGCTGCCCGCTGCAACCATCACACTGCCTGACATCTTCGGGGCGCTTCGATCGAATTCAATCGTGCCGGATTGAACATGAAACGTTCCGTTGACGATCTCGTGGTTGGTCTTGAGCGTCATCTTGACCTCGCTCGCATCCGGATTGACAGCAAACGTCTGGTGCTGCGCGAGAGCAGCCTGGGCAAACATCACAGTTACGGTGAGTGCGGCAAATAGCTTCATGGGTGATCTCCTGGTTTGATTTGAATACTCGCGAAGTGCGCAGGCTGCACCATGGTCTGGTTCAACCAAAGTGCGATGGAAGCTACGTCATGGTCAGAAAGGT
>CAJCHN010000085.1 GCA_903970285.1 Rhodanobacteraceae bacterium
TTTTATTGTCGATGCCGTACGCTCTCGCCGCTCATACGCGGGGGAGAGCGGCGTATATTTGGCGTTCACGTCACGCCGCGAAGGCCCCGGTTGTGCGTTCGCACACGGCATCGAGGGCTAGCCTGTTGCGACAGCGGCGCAAACACGTACGCCTGCACACGACTGCGCCGGTTACGACCGCGATGATCGATCCAGTTCCTCGGGGGAGATTCCCGTTTCCCGCTCCGCTTAAGGGATCGCATGATTCATTGTTGCGGCAAAATGTCCGCTCCCAGGCGGATGGGCTGGAGCGAATCCAGGACGACGACGATCTGCTCGCGCAACGCCGGGAAAACAAGCTGGTTGCTCTTCCCGTAGCGGCGGCGCTGGTGGTGGATGAGCGGCTCCCAGTGAACCGGCGCTACTGCCGCCCCTGGACGGCGCAGTTCCTGGCCGCGGTGGCCCGCGCACACTACCGTCGCTTCCACACCACGCTGCAGGTCAACTCGGCCGTGCGTACGGTCGAGTTCCAGGAACGCCTCCGTTTCACCAACGCGAATGCGGCGGCCGCCGAAGGCGAGACCGCCTCTCCCCACCTGACCGGACAGGCCGTGGACCTGGCCAAACACGGACTCTCGCTCACCGAGATCGCATGGCTGCGCGCGTACCTGTTGCCCCTGGTGCAGGAAGGCAAGGTGGATGTCGAGGAGGAATTTCAGCAGGCCTGCTTCCACATCAGCGTCTACCGCAACTACCTGCCAAACCAGACGACAGGCGACCCCCCGAAGCGCGTCATCGGCGGCCATCGTACGCCTGCCGGCGCACTGGCGGCGGCGCTTCCTTAGCTCGCGATCCAGGCGCTGGAACGCTAGAAAGAAGCGGCCCGCATGGTAGACGTCCCGGGCGCGGCGGGATGGTGTCTACCAATTGGGCCTATTGCGACCGTACGCCGCGCCCCGGTGAGTCACAATCCCCGGTTCGACCGCGCTGCTATCTTTTGGGGGATAGCGAATGTTGTATGGCATAACCAGCCTGGCTGCGTCGCGCGTCTGCCGCTGATAGACTGCTGCCATGGCGCCCATCCCCTCGGAGTTCGAATACAAGGTTCTTCACCTCACCGATCACCTCGACAAGACCAGCGGTGCGGATCTCCTGCTCGAGATCGACGCCAAGCTGGGCTGGGATGTGCAGCAAATCTTCAGCCGGCACATCGGCGCGGAAGAGTTTGTATACGCGCTGCTGCGCCGCGGACGCAAGCGCGACTAAGCCGCCTGGCGAAGAAGCTCTTGTTTCACCGAATTTTGCCAGTTCTCCGCCCCGGGGGAGCCAGAACTGCCCGGAACTGCTCTTAGTGCGCGTCGGTCTTGAAGATTTGTTCTGCCAGGAAGTTCTCGACCTTCGCCTGGTCGCGCAGCATCTCGAAGTATGCCGCCTTAAGCAGTTGCGAGCGCGCGTCGTGCAGGCCTTGGCGGATGCGCTGCTGCACCTGCGGCTCGCTCAGGTCGTGCTGTCCCGCCGGTTCCTTCGAGATCAACTGGAAGATCGCATATCCGCCGATCTTATGCGGGTCCACCGGGTCTGGAAGCGGAAGGATGTCTGTCGCCTGGCCTGGCTTCAGTTTGCTGATTTCGGCGAAGAACGCCGGCCCTCCGCTTTGCTTCAATTGAGATTCGGAGACGGTGCCCATGTCGCCGCCTGAGGCGGAGGTCTGCGCATTTTCGGAGAAATTCATCGCCAGCGACGCGAAATCCTCACCCGAGTCGACCCGGTTCTTCAACGCCTGGATCTTGCGTCGTGCCTCGTCGTCGTTGGTCGCCTTCGATCCCTGCAGATTGGCCGGCCCGGCGTTCTGCGGGGGCGGCGCGCTCGTCACCAGGATCTGCGCCAGGTGGTACTCGGTCTCAATGTTGTTGAACTCGGCCTTGTGAGCATTGAAGTAGCTGGTAATGTCCGCATCCGAGACCGTAATCTTCGAGTTAATCTCCTTGTTCAGCAGCTTGTTGAACGTCAGCGTCCGGCGGATGTCGCGCTTCACGTCGTCTACCGTCGTATGGTGCTCGCTCAGCCGCTGCTGGAACTGTTCCTCGGTGTACGGAGCCTTCATCTCGGCCAGCTTGGCGTCCACCTCGGCGGGCGTCGCAGTCAGGTTCAGCTTGGCGGCGCGCTGTTCGATGATCTCCTGCGTGATCAACTGACCCAGCAGCGATAGCCGAAGCGAATTTGCCTGCTCTTCGGACGGCTGCTCCTGCTGCGCATCGCCGAGTTGTTCGGTGTAGGCCCGCTCCAGGTTCGCACGCAGAATAGGGTGGTTGTTGACCGTGGCAACCACGTCGGGCGAGGGTGCGCGGTGGCAGCCCGCCAGCGTGAGCGAGAGTGCGGCGATGAGCGCGAGCGACGTCGCGCGATCGCGGCTCTTGACGGCAACCTGCTCAGGGGCATGGACTCGGTCAAAAGCCCGGGGAGAACGGAAAATCGGCACTCGTGGACAGCCTCATGGTCGTACTTCTCTATTGTCCGATATTTTGCGGATTGTTGTCTTTTGCCGGGGCGTAGACTGGGCCGATGAATCCGCTCTTCCGTCCTGGTTCCTGCCTTGGATGTGCCTCCATCCTCAGCCTCGCGCTGATTGTGCCGGCGCTCGGCCAGGCACCCGCGCCGGGCACGCTTCTCGTCGTCTCCAAGCAGGCCCACGCGCTCGATTTGATCGATCCACAGACCCTGAGCGTCATCGCCAGCGTGCCCGTGGGTGACGATCCACACGAGGTCATCGCATCGTCCGACGGATCGAGAGCGTATATCTCGAACTACGGGTTCGGCGCCCTGCATTCGCTGGCGGTGATCGATCTGGTCGCGCACAAGCCCTTGCCATCGATTGATCTGGGTGCATTGAATGGCCCGCACGGACTCATCTTCGTGGGCGGCGAGACCTGGTTTACCGCTGAGGGCGCAAAGGTGCTTGGGCGCTACAATCCTGCAACGGAGAAGGTCGATCTGGTTCTGGGCACAGGCCAGAATCGTACCCACATGATCTACGTCTCGCCCGATGCCGAGCAGATTATTACAACGAATGTGAGTTCGGCAACGGTCAGCATCTTTGAGAAGGAAGCGTTGAAGATGCCCGGGCCGCCGTCGGGCGCTGGAACTCGCGATCAGCCGCCGCAGGGTCCACCGCCCGGCCCGCCCATGGCGCGGACCGACTGGAACCAGACCGTGATTCCGGTCGGCAATGGATCGGAAGGCTTTGATGTCTCGCCGGATGGCCGCGAGATCTGGGTCGCCAACGCGCAGGATGGCACCATCTCGGTGATCGATTTCCGGGCGAGAAAGGTTGTGCAGACGCTCGCCGCGGACGTTCCCGCGCCAACCGGCTGAAGTTTACTCGGGACGGAACGCGCGTCCTGGTGTCGAGCGGCCCGGAAGTCGTGGTGCTGGACGCCGGCACGCGGAAGGTGGTGAAGCGGGTGCCGGTAGGCCATGGTTCGGCGGGAATCCTAATGGATCCGGCTGGCGGCCGCGCATTTGTCTCCTGCGGACCCGACAACTACGTTGCGGTGATCGACCTCACCACCCTTGCCGTGACCGCTCACATCGCGACCGGCGGCGAACCCGACGGGCTGGCGTGGGCGACGGGGCGATGATCTGCATCTCTTAAACCCGTGGCTACTTCGTCCGCTCAGCCTACGGCCCAGGAAACCGCGACCGCAGGTGCATCTTCCGTTCGCCCGCCGCACTTCCTCGCCGATCTCTACACCTTCGACTGGAAATCGGCGGAGTTCCGGCTGCCGGCGATCAGCGCGAGCGCGGTGGCGCTGTGCCTCTTCGCCGGCGTTGCCTGCGGACACCCGGGCGGAGGGCTGATTGCCGGGGGCGGCGCGCTGACCATCGGCTTCGGAGCCAATCAGCGCATTGCCGATTCGCGCATTCTGCCGATGATTCTGGCGATCTTTGCCATGGCCTCCGCAACCCTGACCGGCACCGTGGTGGGCCATCGCGGGTACGCACTTCTGGTCGCCTCGGCAGTCGCGGCCGCCATCTATGGTGTCCTCACCATCCGCAACGCCGGTCTTGCCTGGGTCGGACAACAGGCGGCCGTCGCCCTGTTTGTCGCATCGGCGTTTCCGTCATCTCCCCGGCCGGCGCTGGCACGCGCAGGCCTGATCCTTGCCGGAGGCGTGGTGCAGATGCTCTTCACCACCCTCGGCCTGCGCATGTTGCCGGAGCTGCGCAAGAATCTGCTCGCTATCCCGAAGACGATCTATTCGACCCTGCACGAGCAGCGCCAGGAATTTCTGCGGCGGGTGGTTCAGCTGCCAAAAGCCCTGCCGGCGCCGGACCGCAGTGCCGCGCTGCTCTACGCGGTGCGCCTGGTGGTGACCGTGGTGGCCGCCTCGGAGCTCTACCGCCGCCTCGGGATCCAGTCCGGCTACTGGATCCCCATGACAGCCTTGCTGGTGCAGAAACCGGCATTCTACGAAACTCTGACGCGTTGCCTCGCACGCGTCAGCGGCACCATGGCCGGAGCTACCGTGGCCACCATCGCCGCGGCGCATCTTCCGCTCGGCTCGTGGTGGCTGGCTGCGCTCGCCACCTTCTTTGCCTACTGGGCCTTTGCGACTCTCTCGGTTAACTACGCGCTCTATAGCCTTTTTCTTACCAGCTATATCGTCTTTCTGCTCTCGCTCAATGAAATCCCCGGTCCCGAGATTGCCCACCGCCGCGCGGCTTGTACCGCGGCCGGCGCGCTCATCGCCCTGGTGATTCACCTGGATGCGTTGCGCAGGCATCGTGCAGCAGGCCGTGCAATGGCAGCAGCCGCATGAAAAGGACGACATGGCCGCTGCTGCATCGTGACGAAATCTTAGCTCCCCCTTGCGGCTCTCAACTCACCTGGTGGGTCTTCCATTCTGCTCACCCCCCAGCCCCCGCAACACTTGGTCGCAGCTCTGCCCTCGCCGCAGTCTCACCCGAACTGCTCTAGAATGACCCAAGAACTCACACAGCGAGCACACTTGACCCTGCAACTCTTCAACACCCTCTCCGGAAAGATCGAACCGCTCGCCCCCTCCGACGGATCCACCCTGCGCATGTACGCCTGCGGCCCCACTGTCTACGACTTTGGCCACATCGGCAACTTCCGCACCTTCATCCACGTCGACGTGCTCCGCCGCACCCTTAAGCTCGTGGGCGTCAACGTCCGCCACGTCATGAACATCACCGACGTCGACGACAAGATCATCCGCGGAGCCGCCGCCGCCCACCAGCCGCTCAATGTCTTCACCCACAAGTTCGAAGCCGCCTTCCTTGAAGACATGGAAGCCCTCGGTGTCGAACGTCCCGAGGTCCTTCCCCGCGCGACCGAACACATCCCGGAGATGGTCGCCCTCATTGAGCGCCTCCGCGCCAAAGACATCGCCTATCAGGCTGAAGACGGCTCCTGGTACTTCCGCATCGAGCGCTTTCCCGAGTACGGCAAGCTCTCCAAGAAAGACTTCGAAGGCATCGAAGACGGGATCCGCGTCGACGTCTCGGGCGACAAGGACGCGGCGCGCGACTTCGCCCTTTGGAAAGCCGTCAAGACCGGCCTTGACGGCACCCGCGAACCTGCGTGGGAGACCGTCCTCGGCCCCGGCCGGCCTGGCTGGCACATCGAGTGCTCCGCCATGGCCACCCGCTTCCTTGGCGAGACCTTCGACCTCCACGCCGGCGGCGAAGACCTTGCCTTTCCCCACCACGAAAACGAGATCGCCCAGTCCGAAGCCGCCTCCGGCCACCTCTTTGCACGCCACTGGATGCACGTCCGCTTCCTGCTCGTCGAAGGCAAGAAGATGGCCAAGTCCGAGGGCAACTTCTTCACCCTTCGCGACCTCCTGCTCAAGGGCTACCGCGCCTCCGCCATCCGCTTCCTGCTGATGTCCGTCCCCTATCGCCATCAGCTCAACTTCACCTGGGACGGCCTCACCGAATCCACCAACGCCGTCGACCGCCTGCGCACCTTTGCCGCCCGCATGAACGGCAGCTTTCCGGAGGGCCCGCCACACCCCGCGCTCGCCGCCGCCACGGCCAAGGCATCCGCAGACTACACCGCCGCGCTGCTCAACGACCTCAACACCGCCGAGGCGCGGGCCGCCATCTTCGATCTGGTCCGCGCCGCCAACTCAATCGCCGACGCCGGAACCCTCCGCGCCGAAAATGCCCGGCAGATCCAGGACTGCCTCACCCGCTTCGACGCCGTCTTCGCTGTGCTCGACGACCGCGACGCCGAAATCACCCGCGCCGCACTCGAATGGGCGCAGCGCGAAGGCCGCATGGACCAGGCCGCGCCCGCCCTGGTCGCCACGCTCTCGCTCTCCGACCAGGCCATCGACCAACTCGTCTCCGAACGTACGCAGGCCAAGAAGACCCGCAACTTCGCCCGCGCCGACGCCATTCGCAACGAACTCCAGGAAAAAGGCATCCTCATCGAAGACTCCAAGGACGGCGTCCGCTGGAAACGAAAATGACACGAAATCCCCATGCGGCGAACCGCTCAACCCGCTCGCATGCGCTCCACCAACTCCTTCACCCTCCCGCCGGCGATCACCTCCTGCGCCATCCGCGCACCCTCCATAAAGCCGCGTGCGAGCCCGGCCGTCACCAGCACTGCCGCCGCGTTCATCACCACCACGTCACGCCGCGGTCCGGCCTCGCCCGCACCCTTGCCCGCGAAGATCGCCCGCAGTATTCCCGCATTCGTCGCCGCATCGCCGCCGGCCAGCGTCTCTAGCGGCGCCCGCTCCAGCCCGAAATCCTCCGGCGTCACGGTCCGGTACGATACCTCCGCGCCCCGAACCTCGGCCACAGCCGTCGCGCCCGCGATCGAAAACTCATCCAGCCCGCTGCCATGCACCACAAACGCATGCCGCGTCTCCAGCCGGGCCAGCGTCTCCGCCACCACCGGCACCAGGTGCTGCGCATAAACGCCAAGCACCTGCGCTGAAGCGCCAGCCGGGTTCGTCATCGGCCCCAGGATGTTGAACGCGGTTCTGACCCCCAAAGCACGCCGGATCGGCATGACGGCCTTCATTCCCGGCTGCAGCGCCGGCGCCGGCAAGAACGCAAAACCAAACTCCCGCAACGCCTCCGCCGCCTTCTCCGGCGTCAGGTCCACCGCAATCCCCAATGCCTCCAGCACGTCAGCCGACCCGCACCGCGAGGTCACCGCGCGGTTCCCATGCTTCGCCACCCACGCCCCTGCCGCCGCCGCCACCAGCCCAGCCGCAGTCGAAATATTGAACGTCCCGCACGAATCTCCGCCGGTTCCGCAGGTGTCTACCAGCTTCATCCGCTCCGCTTCGTCCAGCGGAATCCGTGTCGCCCGCGCCCGCAGCGCATCCACAAACCCCGCCAGCTCCTCGGTCGTCTCGCCCCGTGCCGCCAGCGCCCCTATCAGCGCCGCAGTCCGCCATTGCCCCGTTTCATGCCCAGCGCTGTCCCCGTCCAGCACCGCGTCCAGCACCTCACGCGCCTCGACCCGGCTAAGACACTCCCGGCGCCCCATTACCCGTTTCAGCGCCGCATGGATTCGTTCGTTTGCTTCCGCCATACCTTCTGAGCCTACCGGAAACCCGCTCCACTTATAGGCATACACAAGGCCACGACCTTGGCTTACCAGCTTCCGCCCGGAGCAGCCAGGCGTCCCGTCTTCCAACCTACAACAGTGCAACGTACAACATAGGAATGCCTAGGCCGACTCCAGCACTACATTCCCATAGGGCGTCGTGTCCCCCGTCCGGATCAGCCCGATGGCGCCTGGCACCCGCCGCTTGAACTCCGCATGCGGCTCAAACTGGATTGCCGTCCCGCCTGTGAGCCGACGAAACTCATCCGCAACCTCTTTCTGGTTAGCCGCCAAAAACTCCTGCGCCATCCATACCTTGCCCACGACCACCAGCGGAACTACCGCCCGCAGCACATCCGTCACCTTCGGAAGGTCATCCACCAGAGCCAGGTCGAACGTCTCCACCTGCGGCCAGTAGGGAAATCCCCGGTCTGCGATCACGATTGTGTTGGTGTGCCGGAACCGCGCCAGCAGTCCCAGAATCCCCGGATGCAAAATCCCGCCTCGCAGCATCTTTCCACCCCTCCGTAAGAACCTGCAACGTAGAACGTAAACCGTCCGCATGGACGTAGCGCCTGAGGAGCGAGTCCTTCATTCCATTCCGATATCCTCGTTCCAGACCTCCGGATGAGTCGCGATGTAGCCCTGCATCAGGCCGCGGCAGACCTCCGATTCCAGGTCGATCACTTCCACGCCGAGCGACCTCAGCCAGTCCAGTCCTCCGGCGAAGGTCTCACTCTCGCCCACGATCAGCCGGCCAATGCCGAACTGCCGGATCAGCCCGGAACAGTACCAGCAAGGCGCCAGCGTGGTGACCATGGTGGTGTCGCGATAGCTCCGCTGGCGGCCCGCGCGGCGAAAGGCGTCGGTCTCCGCGTGGATGCTCGGATCGCCTTCCTGCACCCGGCGATTGTGCCCGGAGGCGAGCAGCCGGCCCGCACCGTCGAACATCGCAGCGCCGATGGGGATACCGCCTTCGGCGAGGCCGATGCGGGCCTCGTTGATCGCGACCTCCAGCATGGCCCTGCACTGCGTCCGGTCGATGTTTACTTCGCCTGGAGGTTCAGCCAACGCGTTCTCCCTGTTCCTGCCTTTTCCTGGTTCGACGCACCATCCACAGCACGCCCAGCGTCAAGAGTGCGCCCAGGCCGTACAGCAGATTGCGTACGCGGCGACGGTCGCCCACGCGTTCAAGCGTGCCATTGGACCATGCATCGTGCACTGCCACCAGGTCGGCGCCGAGTCCCGGAATCGACACTGCGCGCAGCTCGGCATCCGAGCCTCCGACCGGCAGCGAACCGAAGATACGCTCAACATCGGGCGGCCTGCCATCGCGATCCTTGGGCAACCGTTTGATGAGCGCGTTGATCTCCGCGTCGCGCGGGTCGTTGAAGAAGATCGCGTCCGCCGTGTTGGGAAAGAGCGTGGTGCGGCCGGTCATCTTCATCTCGATCGCTGCGACCACGTCCTGGCACACGCCGAAGGCATAATAGCCGCCAAAGGGAATCTTTGGATGCTTCTGGTGTAGCCGCGCGTAGGTGCGCACCATCGCACCCGTGAGTCGCGTCACCTCGACTGCGTCGGCGCCGCTGTAGGTGTGGGCGTCGCGCTTCATCACCCAGGCCTGGTCCAGCTGATCCATGGTGCGAAATTCGGCTTTGCCGTCGATGCCGAAGTAGAAGCTGACGTCGGCGTTGAGCTGCGGCCCGCGAATGTGCCACTCATACTCGGCGTGCGAGACCGGCACCAGCAAGGGACGCTCCGGATGGGAACCGGGTACGACAATCTGCGAGTCGATCCAGAACGGCATCATCACGTCCTGCTCTCCGTCCGGACCTGCATAGTGGAGATGGCCGAAGTTGGCGAAGTAGCGGGAGTCGGTCACGGTCACCGTCGCTCCCGTCTGCTGGATCGCTTGTATCAGCTGTTCGGGCGAGGTGCTGTCTCCTCCGTCGTGCCAGATTGCGCGGACGGGAGTTACATCATCCAGCCCGTTCGCGGCGAGGCGATTCAAAGCATCGGCAAGCCGCTGCGACTCGGCATGTTCGGGAGCGAGCGGGCTCGGTCCATCGCCGCGCGTCACCCCGTCTCCCACGCTCGCCACCAGATCGCTGATCGTGAAGCCAGGGAGAGTGGACGGCTGGCGGAGATCGATGATCCTGGTCTGACCCAGCTCGTAGGGCCCCACATCGAGATAGGTGGAGACGGCTTTCCGCGCTTCCTCGCCTGGAACAGCCGGAGCGCCGCCCGCTGTCGCCAACGCATCCACCTTCGCGTCTTTTCCGGCGAAGTGGCCGACGACACGGACGGTCGGATTGATCCGGGCCATGGTCCAGCCGGGGAAGTGATCAAGCTCCTGCCAGTTGTTGCCCAGAATGATCTCGCGCATGCGATGCACGAGTTCCGGTGTCAGGTACGCAGGTCCGGCCTTGTGCCTTCCACCGCTGATCTCCGCCAGGAAAGCCGCGGTGAAGCCAGGCCGCGACGAAAGCTGCTGCATCATCGTCGAGAGCCTGATGGTATGCGGCGGCATCTCGTCAGCAGGCATCGCGTACCCCAGCATTGCAGCATTCAGGAGCGTGGCCGCGAGCAACATACGCCGCATGCACTATGCCTCGTCCAGCTTCTTGACCACCAGCTCATTGAGCAACGCGGGGTTCGCCTGGCCTTTGCTGGCTTTCATCACCTGCCCGACGAAGAATGCGGAGACGGTACGCTTGCCGCCCTTGAACTGCTCCACCTGGCGCGGGTTGGCGGCGATGACCTCTTCGACCAGCTTCTCGATGACGCTGGAGTCGGAGATCTGCTGTGGTTTCTCCCGGGCATAGACCACCGAAAAGTCTTCCCGATTCAGAAAGGCGGTATCGAGCATCGCCTTCAGCATCTTGCTCGATATCTCGCCGGACTCGGCGAGGTCCGCGGCCAGCACCAGGCCGTCGAGCGTGATGGGTGACGCGTCCATCTCCATTCCGGCGGCGCGCAGGCGCATGGTGATCTCGCTGGTCAGCAGACTGGCGACGCGGCGCGGCGATCTGGCCTTCTTCGCGGCGGCCTCAAACTGGTCGGCGAAGGCTCGGGTGCTGGTGAAGGTCGCAGCGTCCTGCGGGGAGATCCCATACTCGTCGATCATGCGGGCCCTGCGTGCCTCTGGCAACTCCGGCAGAGCGCGCAGGATTTCGGCCTGCCAAGCTGCGCCGACCACGAGGGCGGGCAAGTCCGGCTCGGGGAAGTAGCGATAGTCGTGCGCCTGCTCCTTGGAGCGCATGGAGTAGGTGCGGCCTTCGGCATTGTTCCATAGGCGCGACTCCTGCACGACGCGGCCGCCATCCTCAATGACGGCAATCTGGCGCTCAATCTCGTAGTGGACCGCGGAACGGATGTAGCGGAACGAGTTGACGTTCTTCACTTCAGCTTTCGTTCCGAATTGGCTGGCGCCCTTGAGCATCACGCTCACATTGGCGTCGCAGCGGAGCGAGCCTTCCTCCATATTGCAGTCGCTGACACCGGTGTAAAGCAGAATCTCCTTGAGACGGGTGAGGTATTCGAAGACCTCGTCGGGTGTGCGCAGGTCGGGCTCGGAGACGATTTCGAGCAAGGGCGTGCCGCAGCGGTTGAGGTCGATGTAGGTGCGTGACACCGAGTCGGCGAAGCCGTCGTGCAGGCTCTTGCCGGCGTCCTCTTCCATGTGCAGCCGGGTGATGCCGATGCGCTTCATGGTTCCGCTGCTGCCGTCGCCTTCGGGCACGTCCAGCCAGCCGTGCTCGGCGATGGGTTTGTCGAACTGCGAGATCTGGTAGCCTTTGGGATTATCCGGGTAGAAGTAGTTCTTGCGCGCAAAGACGCTTCGCTCGCGAATCTCGCAGTGAATGGCCCTGGCCGCGAGCACGGCATACTCGACAGCCTGGCGGTTCAGCACCGGCAGGGCACCCGGCAGCCCCAGGCAGGTGGGGCAGACATGGGTATTCGGCTCCCCGCCGTATCGATTGATGCAGCCGCAGAAGGCCTTCGTCTCAGTGAGCAGCTGCACGTGAACTTCAAGCCCGATGACCGGCTGATACTTGGCGAGCACGTCGGGCGACAGGGATACAGAAGCGGCCATCATGCGTTCATCTTATCAACCCGGGGCCGGTGTCTACGCCGATGATGGCCTGATAATGGAAGGTGTGATGAAGCAGACTGCGGCCACTCCTGAGACTTCCATTGCCAGTATCGAAGAGCGAATCCTGCCGCTGCGCCGGCGGCTGGCGGGGCATCCACTGTACGCCAGCATTCGAACCGAATTCCACCTGCGCACCTTCATGGAGAGTCATGTCTTCGCGGTGTGGGACTTCATGTCGCTGCTGAAGGCGCTGCAGAGCCGGCTGACCTGCGTCACCTCGCCGTGGCTGCCAACGGATTTGCCGGAGTCCCGCCGGTTCATCAACGAGATCGTCCTGGGTGAAGAGTCAGACGAATTTTGCGGGCGGGTGGTCAGCCACTTCGAGCTGTACCTGGAAGCTATGCAGCAGGCCGGCGCGGATACCACCGCCATCTCCGGACTGCTGGCGCGCGTGTCGGCGCGGCCGGTGCTCGAGGCCATCGAGGATGCCGAGGTCGGGGATGCCGCGATCAAGGATGCCGCGGTCGAGGATGCCGCGCTCCCGGCAGGCGCAAAAGCCTTCCTGCGCGCTACCTTCTCGCTGATTGAGACGGGCAAGCTGCACGCGTTGGCCGCGGCGTTTACCTTCGGGCGGGAGGACGTGATTCCGGACATGTTTCGTTCGCTGGTGCGCGACCTCGGCCAGCAAAGGCCCGGCGAGTATGGAACCTTCCTCTGGTACCTGGAGCGACACATTGAAGTCGACGGCGAAGATCATGGCCCGCTCTCCCTGCGCATGGTGGCGGATATCTGCGCAGAGGATGAGACGCTGTGGCGCGAGGCCGGCGATGCCGCGGAGGCTGCGCTCCAGGCGCGGCTGGCGCTTTGGGATGCGATTCTGGAACAGATTGAAGCGTAGACAGTAGCAACCAGGAAGAGCGGTTGAGACTAGCAACCTGATCACTTACAACTGAGAACTGGCCCATGCGTTATGGCTTCTGGCTCCCCGTCTTCGGCGGGTGGCTTCGCAATCTCGATGACGAACAGATGGAGACCTCCTGGGCGTATACCAGGTCGCTCGCCCAACGGGCCGAGCAGCTCGGCTACGATCTGACCCTGATCGCGGAACTCAACCTGAACGACATCAAGGGCGTCGAAGCTCCGTCGCTCGACGCCTGGTCCACCGCGGCAGCGTTGGCCGCGGTGACGGAAAAGCTCGAACTGATGGTCGCGGTTCGGCCAACCTTTCACAATCCCGCACTGCTGGCGAAGCAAGCCGCGAACATCGACCAGATCAGCGGGGGGCGGCTGAGCCTGAACGTTGTCTCTTCGTGGTGGCGCGACGAAGCCACCAAGTACGGCATCCCCTTTGACGAGCACGATCAACGCTACGCCCGCACCTCAGAGTGGCTCGACGTGCTGGATGGCTGCTGGACCGGCGGAGACAATGCGCAGGGCTTCACCCACCGCGGCCCGTTCTACAACGTTGAGAACAATATTCTCAGCCCCAAACCCGTCGCTGCCCGAAACTTTTCCGGTGTTCCGATAGCACCCCAGCCCAAGAACGGCCGACCCACTCTCTACGCCGGCGGCGAATCCGAAACCGCCAAAAATCTCGTCGCGCGGAAATGTGACGCTTATCTCATGCATGGAGACCCACCGGAGATTGTCGGCGCCAAGATCGCAGACATGCGCCGTCGGCGGGAGTCCTTCGGGCTCTCACCCATGACCTTCGGTGTCTCGGGCTACGCCATCGTCCGCGACTCCGAGGCCGATGCGCAAAGAGAGGTCGCCCGCATCACTGACGTCAAAGCGTCGGCGCGCGGCTACGCCAACTACCAGCAATGGATTACAGGTTCCAAACTGGAGCAGAAGATCACGCTCGAGGACTACTCGGTTTCGAATCGCGGCCTACGCTCCGGCTTCATCGGCACCCCGGAGATGGTCCGGGAGCGGCTCGCCGAGTTCGAGGCGGTCGGGTGCGATCTGGTTCTCCTGCAGTGCAGTCCGCAGGCCGAGGAGATGGAGCGCTTCGCTGCCCAGGTGATCGAGCGCTGATACACGGCGGAGCACTGCACACTCGCTCGAAGACTGTCCCGCGGGTTCGGGCCTCGTCAGCTATACTGGATGAGTTCGAGTGTGCAGCACGCTGGAGAGTTGGCCGAGTGGCTGAAGGCGGCGGTTTGCTAAACCGTTGTACGGGGAAACCCGTACCGGGGGTTCGAATCCCCCACTCTCCGCCAGTATTCGCTCAACTCCCGCCCAGCCATCCCACCGGAAAAGCGCAGGGCATTCGCCGCTGATGAAAGCCTGTCTGTTGCCGGGCAGGACCGTAGCTACTGTGCACGAAGTCTCAGCAACGGGACTAAATTCCAGGGTAAGCAAAGATCTCGGATGGAGCCTACCCTTCCTTGGCGGGTTTGGCGCGTTTTAAACCGAAGCCTTAGTGCTCGATGCCTTATGAGTTCCAGGGCAAGCGGGAATGCATCTTCGCCCGGGCACCGATCGCCACTCGCAAGACCATGCGGGCATTCCCGAGTGGACCCGTTTCTGTGAGTCGACCAAGGAATTGCGTTGACTTTTCTCCGGCGAATTCATACAGTCGTAAAAATTCCACACATTCCAAGCGATCCAGGTGCCACCTCCACCGAGGCGGCGGAAGGGGATTGACCATGAAACGCATGAACGTTTCCGTGGAGTGTTCTTGTTCGGCGAAAGCCCCAGCCGATGCAAAGTTCTACAAGCTGCTTCTCTTCGTTTTGATCTGCGGGTTCTCGGTATTCGCAGCTCCATCTCTGCATGGCCAGGCAACCGGTAGTTTCTCCGGAACCGTTCTCGATAAAGCAGGAGCGGCTGTTCGTGGGGCGACAGTCATCGCCACGTCACAAGGGACCGGCCAGGCTCGCGACGTGAAGACAGATGGGACCGGTCATTATTCGATTCCGCTTCTATCGATCGGGACTTACACCGTCCAGGTCAATGCGGCCAGCTTCCGCAGCGCCGCGTCCAAGGACTTGCGTCTCCAGGTCGATGAAGCGCGCGAACTCGACTTCTCGCTCTCTCCCGCCACCCAGGAGACCGTCGTGGATGTCTCTGCTGATGCGGTCGCCGTGGAGACGTCCAATCCTTCTCTTGGTCAGGTGATCACCTCGCAGCAGGTGGCGCAGCTACCGTTGAATGGCCGCGACTTCGTTCAACTTGCCACCCTCACTGCAGGCGCCACGGCAGAGACCAACCCGAACAGCTTCTTTACCCAGGGCAGCGATAGCGAGGTCGCCGCGCGCGGATCGTTTTCGCTTTCCGTGGGCGGCTCACGCCCGAACAGTACCGACTGGCTGCTGGACGGAGTAGACAACAATGAATTAACGGCAGGCGGCATCGGCGTGTTCTCGTCGATCGACGACATCCAGGAATTCAAGGTGTTGACCTATACCTACTCCGCGGAGTACGGGACGCGCGCCGGACCGACGGTGATCGTTACAACGAAATCCGGAACGAACGCCTTGCATGGATCGCTCTTCGAGTTTGTACGCAATACCGATCTCGACGCGAAAGGCGACTTCGACCCCACCACGCCGAAGTTCAACCTGAACCAGTTTGGCGGCTCCATCGGAGGCCCCATCCATAAGGACAAGACATTCTTCTTCGTGGATGCCGAGCAGAAGTATCAGCGCGAAGGGATCACCTTCACCGGGCTGGTTCCTTCCGTGGCCATGACCCAGGGAGACTTTTCCGCCAGCCCTTTCGGCGTCCCCTATTCCTCGAACGGCAGTTTTGTTCCTGAAATTGCCAACCCGAACATGATTGGCGCGTCGACCCTCACCTCCGTCTACCCGAACGTCTATTTCCAGTGCGACACATCCGGTAATCCCATCGCCGCGAAATCAGACGGCAGTCAGGCGCAAGGGACTCCGTGCAACAAGATACCCTCGAACCTCATCAGCCACGTTGGCCAGGCCCTGATCAACATCTACCCTGCGCCCAACGTCAACCTGGGCAATGCCAATGCGA
Source organism: Rhodanobacteraceae bacterium (assembly GCA_903970285.1). Lineage (GTDB taxonomy): Bacteria > Acidobacteriota > Terriglobia > Terriglobales > Acidobacteriaceae > Edaphobacter. The sequence continues at coordinate 15,666 of CAJCHN010000085.1, forward strand.
GCTACAACTACGTCAACGAGCCGGTCCGGTCGCTGAACGAAACAAAATTCGATGCGCGGGTGGATCAGACGTTCAGCGCCGCAGATAGCGTATTCGCGCGCTTCAGCTACGACCAGGCGTTCTCCTTTGTTCCTGGCGGCGCCCCCGGGTTAGCCGAGTCCAATGCCTTCGGCAGCAACGAAACCCTGATCAACCACGCACGCAACATCGGTACCGGCTGGAGCCATGTGTTCTCGCCAAACACCCTGAACCAGGCCTCCTTCGGGTACGATCGCATCTTCGACTACATTGCTTCGCAAGGTAATTTCACCTGCGAATCAGCCATCCTGGGAATCCCTAATGCCGATCTGGGCTGCACCTCCACCGGAACGCCGATCTCTGGTGGCTCCTATAGTCAAGGGCTCGTCTCCACGGAACTCACCGGCGGCTACTGGTCACTTGGCGATCGCGGCTACTCCCCGTTTCAAGGTGGAACGGATATCTTTTCGTTCAAAGATGTTGTCGACCTGGTCCGGGGGAAACATGAAATTCGAACCGGGATCGACCTCCGCGACAACCAGATGAACGTGGGCACAGAGGCATTCCAGGACGGCTTTTGGCTCGTCGGCACCTTCGGAAACTTCACCGGTGCGGGTTCCGCTCCGGGCAGTCCCGAAGCGGACCTGCTGATGGGAATTACCGGCGGGGCCATCCACGACCAGACCTACGACGGCGCCATTACCGGCCGCCGCTGGAAGATCTACCGGCCCTTCATCGAAGACGACTGGCGCGCCACTCCGTCGCTGACCTTCAACCTTGGTTTGGCGTGGGACTTGACCACTCCGGAGACCGAGATTCATAACCGTCTTGCAGACTACATCCCCAGCACGCAGCAGCTTCTGATCGCGGGTCAGAATGGTGTAAGCAGATCGGCGGGCATCAACATGTTCTATGGCGCCTACGAACCCCGCCTGGGCGTTACATGGAAGCTGCCGGGTGGCGACAAGACCGTGCTTCGCCTCGGCTTCGGCATCTATCACGATTCATCCTGGAATCAGGGGGCACAGGGTCTCTGGCAAAATCCGCCCAACCTCGGCGAGTCCGATCAATTTCCAGCTACGTTCTCGGCCGGTTGCGCCTTCGCCACTTCTTACTGCGCCACCACACTCAAGCAGACGCCAGAATTGAACTTCAACCTCTCCAGTGGCTTTACAGCCCTGCCCACGCCGCAGAATGTGGCCAGCTTCCCCGGCACTTACAACTACCAGCCCACGAACTTCCAGCCGGGCAGAGTTCACCAATACAACGTCAACGTGGAACGGCAGCTGCCCGGCAATGTCCTGCTTACCGCAGGCTACGCTGGCGCGGTTGGCGGCCATCTGCTGGTGACCGGCAATGACCTGAACACAAACAGCCCCTCAGCTTGCGGCACCGTGACCGGCTATACGCTTGGTTGTCTACCCAGCGGGGCTCCCTACAGCTACCCCTACAACCCTCCCAACTTCAACGCCGTTCTGCTGCTGGGCGACGTAGGCAAGACGCACTATAACTCACTGCAGATCAAGGGGGAGACCAAGACTCCGAAGTACGGGCTGTATGCTCTGGTTGCTTATACTTACTCGCGCACTTACGACAATGGTCTTTCGGATGGTCTGGGCTCGGAGTTGAGCGCGCCTTATTTCCCGTTGCCTAACTGGCAGAACCTTGACTGGTCGCTGTCGCAGATCAATCTGAATCAAAGCTTCACCAGCAGCTTTATCTACGACCTGCCTCTCGGCAAAGGAAAGACATTCGGAAGTAACTGGAACAATCTGACCAATACGCTGCTCGGCAACTACCAGGTGACGTTGATCGAGAGAGTTTCTTCCGGCTTTCCCGTTCCCTTGATCGACAGCAACAATCAATCGGGCACCACCTTCGATAACGGCGGCAACGACAACAACTATAACCGCCCCGACCAGGTTCCCGGCTGCAATCCCTACGCCGTCAACCATGGCCAGCACCAGTGGATCAACGCTGCGTGCTTCACTGCACCGGTCGCCGGCAGGCTCGGCGATGCGGCGCGTGTTCCCGTCACCGGACCCGACTTTGTCAACACCGACTTCTCCGTGATCAAGCAGTTCGCGCTGCCAAGGGAGATGGGCTTGAACTTTCGCGCCGAGTTCTTCAATCTCTTCAACCACCCTGAGTTCGGCATACCCATCAGTGACCTCAACTACGAGGCACCGGCGAATGGGGCCGTGTCGAAGTCCTTCGGCCAGGTCAACTCCACCGTCAACAATCCTCGCCTTGTGCAACTGGCTCTCAAGCTATCGTTCTAAGTTCAGCTGTATGAGAGAAGACTCAAGAATGCGGCAGCGCACATGTTGTCGAGATGGTTGAAAATGATTGGAGCACCGAATGGGATTTGAACCCATGAATACTGGTTTTGCAGAGCCGAAATCTCAAGCATTATCAGTCATTTAGAGGAATCCATCGGCACAGAAAGGTACGGAAAAGTACGCATCGGAATCGACACAATGGGTTGAAAATGGGTTGAAGATTTTCCTTGGTAAAGTCGACCAGTATTCAGAGTCAACGCGCGATTTAGGCGCATAGACTGTGGCGTTTCACCCGATCTTGCTCAGCGCTTCGAGCTTCGCCGAAAGGGACACAATGCGTGCCTGACTCGCCGCATCGGCGGAAAGGTGGCCCGGCAGTGCATCGAGGAACCGTGACGCGGAGAGAAGCCTTCGCACGGCCTCCGCAAGGAACGCGCGAAGGTCGGGTGATGCATCCCCAACCTCTTGCAGCAGCGACGGGCGTCCGTCGATAACTGTGATGAAATCTTCCAGGTCATGACTGCCGAAGTAGTCCGCATGGCCGCGCCCACGGAAGGCCTCAATCTTAGTGCCGAGGAAGTACGGTGCGGTAATGGCCTTGAGCTTGAGGCCGCTAGGCAATTCGACGGCTACAGCGGTGCGAAGCGCGTCGGCATACCAGCGGTTGGAGAATCCAAGAATCGACGCATCGAGCGGCATCACGTCCAGCACCAGTTCGCCATGCTGCCATCGGCAGAGCGGCGCACCCTCCCGGCTGTCCTCTGTGAAGCCAAGCGCCCGGAGCCGCTCGGAGAACACCGCGTAATCCGCATAAGAGACGATCTCTGAGATGACATCGACATCGTACGTTCTGCGCACAGGCGCTGCGCCAGGGTCGCTGATGAGCAGTCCAGTT
>CAJCHN010000086.1 GCA_903970285.1 Rhodanobacteraceae bacterium
GCTGGGCGATGCCACCGACGAGCTGATCGGCCGGCTCGCGAAGAGTGTGGAGCGCCCGTCCGAGCAGGTCAGGCTGACGACGATGGAGCGGTTGCCGCTCAAGGAGTTTCCGACTCCGGCTTATAAGCTGGCGGGCATGGATAAGTACTTTCTGGCGAACGTGCAGTTTTCAAGCGGCTGCCCATATAAGTGCGAGTTCTGCGATATTCCGGAGCTCTATGGGAATAATCCGCGGCTGAAGACGCCGGAGCAGGTGATTAAGGAGCTCGACGAGATCGTCGCGAGCAATGCGGTGGGCGCAGTCTATTTCGTGGACGATAATTTCGTCGGCAATCGCAAGGCCGCGAAGGAGTTACTCCCGCACTTAGTCGAGTGGCAGAAGAAGAATAAGTACCCCGTCGAGTTTGCTTGTGAGGCGACGCTGAATATTACGCGGTCGCCGGATCTCTTGGAGATGATGCGCGAGGCTTCGTTCTGGACGGTGTTCTGCGGGATCGAGACGCCGGAGACGAATGCGCTGACGGCGATGCAGAAGGGACAGAACAACGAACTGCCGATCCTGGACGCAGTGCGGAAGTTGAACAGCTACGGGATGGAAGTGGTTTCGGGCATGATCATGGGGCTGGATACGGACACGTACCAGACGCCGGACAGGATCCTGGAGTTTATTGAAGAGTCGAAGATTCCGGTGCTGACAATCAACCTGCTGGAGGCGCTCCCGCGGACGCCGCTGCATCGCCGGCTGGCGGTTGCGGGAAGGTTGAACGATGCTCCGGGGCGCGAATCGAACGTGGAATTTCTGCTGCCGTACGATGACGTGGTGAAGATGTACCGGAGGACGTTTTCCGCGGCGTTCGAACCGGAGGCGATTTACCGGCGATTCGAGTACAACATCGAGCACACGTATCCGAACCGGGTAGCGATTCCGCCAAGCGGCAAGCTGAACTTCCGCAACGTGATGCTTGGGGTGAAGGCGCTGGCGCGGCTGATCTGGAAGTGTGGCGTGGTGGGGGACTACCGGAAGACGTTCTGGCGGATGGCGTGGCCGGCGCTGAAGGCGGTGGATATCGATATCGTGGTGCACGTGGCGCTGGTGTCGCACCACATGATCGAGTTTGCGCGGGAGGCCGAGGCCGGGTACCAGAACGCGGCGTTCTTCTCGCGGGAGCTGCGGGAGTTGCGGCCTACGGGATAGCGGGCGCCTGTCCTGCCGGACGGGCCCACTCGACGCGGGAGCGGACGGTCACTTCGTGACTTTCTATTGCCTGGCGGGGTGCTCCCGCTGGTCGCCATTGACCTGGGTTCAGACGGGGTCCTGCATGGGTGAGGGTTGTTCGATGAGGCGGTTGCGGGAGGCGAAGCCAAAGAAAGCGATGTAGACGTAGCAGAGCACGGGGATGATGAAGGCGTGATGGATGCCGATCTGGTCGGCGATTTTGCCCTGCAGCACAGGCAGCAGCGCACCGCCGACGATTGCCTGGACCATGAGCGATGATCCCTGGCTGGTAAGCGGGCCGAGGTTGGTAAGGCCGAGCGAAAAGATGGTGGGGAACATGATGGAGTTGAAGAGGCCGACGGCGACGACACTCCACATGGCGACGTGCCCGGTCGTGAGCATGGTGGTGAGCACGAGCAGGGCGGCGATGCCGGCGGCGATGCCGAGTGCCAGGCCGGGACGCATGCGCTGCAGGACCCAGGAGCCGATGAAGCGTCCGACCATGGCTCCGCCCCAGTAGTAGGTGACGAAGCCGGAGGCGGTGACCTCGGACATGGAGGCGATCTCGGGCTGGCCCAGATAGCGGATGAGGAAGGAGCCGATGGACACCTCGGCGCCGACGTAGACGAAGATGCCGATGGCGCCGAGGAGCAGCCATTTGTGGGTCCAGATGCTGGCGTCGGGGTGGGCGGCGTCGAAAGCGCCGGGGCGGAAGTCCTGGGTGTGCTCGTTGGTGACCATCTTCGGCATCCTGAGGATGGCGAGAGCGAGGGCGAGGACCAGCAGGGTAACGCCGAGGCCAAGGTAGGGCAGGCGGACGGACGAGGCCTGCTGAGTCCGGTAAAGGGCCTGATCGCCGGCCGAGAGCAGGTGGAGCTTCGCGGCGGTGAGGGTCGCACCCGAGAGGATAAGGATGCCCCCGAACTTGGGCCCGAGGGTGGTGCCGAGTGAGTTGAAGGCCTGCGAAAGGTTGAGGCGAGACGAGGCGGTCGCTTCGGGGCCGAGGTTGACGACGTACGGGTTGGCCGCAACCTGCAGCGTGGTGATGCCGGCTGCGAGCACGACGAGGGCGCCGAGGAAGAGCCAGAAGATGGTGATGCTGGAGGCGGGCAAGAAGAGCAACGCACCGGCTGCGGCGATGATAAGTCCGACGACCATGGCGCGTTTGTAGCCGATCTTCTCGATCAGCTTGCCGGCGGGAAGCGCGAAAAGAAAGTACGCGCCGAAGAAGGCAGAGTTGACGAGCTGCGACTTGAAGTTGTTGAGTTCAAAGATACTTTGCAGGTGCGGGATGATGACATCGTTCATGGAGGTGAGGAAGCCCCACATGAAGAAGAGCGCGGTGGCGATCGACATGGCGCGGTAGTCAGTGGAGGTGCGCTCGGTGAAGTACGAAGAGGTATTGAGGTTCGTAGAGGTGATGGCCATGGAAAACGGTCTCTCTTTTCGGTTGAAGCGGAGTGGGCCTGGACGCGCGGCGCGCGCGTGTGGGCGAACGCAGACTATGTTACATGGGATTGAGGCTGTCTTGGCAGGAGCGATAGCGGGCTCGGGCGAGGAGGGAGAATGGACGGGGTTGCCGCGCGCGTCGGAGCCGGGGAGCGGCTGACGGGGCTTGCTTCGCGAGGCAGGAGAGCGGTGGGGCGAATCAGAAGCGTGAACAACTCTGCTGGCGAACTGCCGTCCCATCCGGAGCTCCTCGACGACCTGGCCGGCCGC
>CAJCHN010000087.1 GCA_903970285.1 Rhodanobacteraceae bacterium
GGGAGCAGACGTCGCCGAACTCAAGAGGGGAAGCGATTGAGAGACAGGAACGGTATGGCGCTGGCAGAGGTTGAGAAGCCGATGGATCCGGTTCTGGCGCGGTTAGAGAATGGCATACGGAGGTTTCGGTCGGAGGTGTACCCGGCCCGCGCCGAGGCATACCAGCGAGCGATGCGCGAGGCGCAGGCGCCGCATGCGCTGGTGATCACGTGCGCCGATTCGCGGATCCATCCGGATGTGCTGACGCAGTCAAGCCCGGGCGAGCTGTTTGTGACGCGCAACATCGGGAACCTGGTTCCGGCGTACGGCGACATGGTGGGCGGCGTGAGCGCGGTGCTGGAATTTGCGGTATCGGCGCTGAAAGTGCAGCACGTGGTGGTGTGCGGGCACTCGGACTGCGGAGCGATGAAGGCGCTGCTCGATCCGGCGTCGGTGGAGACGATGCCGACCGTGAAGCACTGGCTGAGGAATGCGCACGCGGCGCTGAGCGTGGCGGAGGCGGTATGGGAACCGGGCGCCAGCGAGCCGGAGATGCTCCGCCTGCTGGCGGAGAAGAATGTGCTGCTGCAGATGCAGCATGTGCGCACGCATCCCTCGGTCGCGGGTGCGCTGGCACGTGGGGAGCTTACGATCTCCGGCTGGTACTACGACATTGCCCTGGGTCAGGTGTCGGTGTGCCAGGCGGAGGATGGAGTCTTTGAGCCGGTGCTGCTGCCCGGCGAATGAAAGCCGCAAGTGGCAAAAGGCGCGGCGAATGGGCGCAGCGCATGGAAAAAGAGCGTCGCACATGGCGCGACCGCCCCGAACTGTAGCAGCTCGGGGCGGTCGCGGGGAGGGCCCAATTTCGGAGGGAGGGGTACCAACTACTAAACTCTGGGATGCCTAGGACGCTCTGCTGGTTGCATCGGAGCCATGCTGTTTCACCATCTTGTTGTAGAGGCCGAGGATCAGGAAGGGTGCGACCCACTGTCCGATGAAGAGGGCTTCATGCTGCTTCTTGGCAGCCTGGAAGCTTACAGAGGCGAGGATGGAAGCGATAGCGGCGCCAAGGAAGATGCTGGAGGGAACCTTGCTGGTGACGGTCTCGATGGCTGCGGTTACTTGATCTTCCTGTGCCTCGCCGGCGGCTACGCGATAGTCGGTCATTGTGAGAAATCTCCTGGAGCGGTTCTTCCGCTTGTAGGGATAATGATGCGATAAGTTGACGGAACGTGGGAACGAAATGCGTTGGGCGGTCCATTTTTCATGCGGCGAACAAACAGCCGCCCCGGTTGCCCGCAAACCTGCGGGTTAGTGGTGATCGCGAAAGCCATCCCGGCGGTAGCCGCCATGATCCTCGTGAGCCCAGAAGCCCTCGTGGTAGGCCCAGCCTCGATCGTAATGGTCATAGTGGGGATGGACCCAGTAGGCTCCCTCGTAGGGCGGCCGGTTCCAGTAGCCGGGGTGCCAGCGATATCCGCCTTGCCACGGCTCGTAGAAGCCGTCGACCCAGACATATCCCGGGCCGGGGATAGGTGGCCGAGCCTCGTAGCGAAGCGGCGGCGGCGTGCGGCCGATGTAGACTCCAACGCCGACCTGGGCAAGGGCCTGGGGCGCGCTAAGAGCGGCGGCCAGCAGACCGGCTGCGGCAAAGCTTGCAAGCTGGAGCGTAAGGCGTGGCATGCGTTTCATAGAAACTCCTCTTGCAAGGTAGAGACCCGGCGCAGGGGAGGAGTTGTCCACGATCAACAAAATGAGGTTCTCGTGAAGGACCTGGAAGCTGTTTGAACCCGGATCTGGAAGAGGCTGGTCGAGCTGATCTCTGGTGACTGCGCTCGGGAGCTCTGACGCGCATGGCGGCTGCTCTGAAAACGATAGCGGTTGCTCTGCGAGAACAAAGTACGGCTGCTCACGGGAGAGATGCTCTATGCGAGGCTCGAACCAGTCATCAGGATGGAGTGCAGGGTGACGTCGGCGAGGAAGGCGATTTCGAGGCGGAGGGTCACGATCTGGTGGGGATTCCGGGAGCGCGCGATGTGCTTGCGGCAGGTACAGAGGTCGGTGAGGATGGCATGCGCGGCGCGCGTCAGTTCGAGTCCCAGGGCGACCAGCGCACCGTAGAGTTCGACGATGGAGACGAGCTGAATTTCGAGGCAGAAGTCCATGGCGGTTGGAGAGAGGGTGCGTCGTTCGAGTATCCAGCCTCCGCACTGGTTGAGAGCGGACGTGAGCTGAGGGATCAGGCTGAGGCGGTCCCCGTAGCAGTACGCGTAAAGATCGAAGGTCTGGGAGGGGCGGACAGCCGGTGAGGCGGCGAGACCGATTCGGCTGGTGAGGTTGGAGTCCATTGGTTCTACCCGCTTCCGGACGGTGGGGAGAATGCCGTCAGAGCGTTCATCGGGTGGGTGGATGGCGTGGCGATGCGATTCGTCAAGAGCGGGAACCCAACGGTCATGGTACGGATAGGGGAGTAGCGGAGGTGACGCCATGGTGATTGGAATAGGAACCGACCTGACGGAGATTGTCCGGATTGAACAGAGCATCGCCCGCTTCGGGAGCCGGTTCGTGGAACGGGTCTACACCGAAGGGGAGATTGCGTATTGTCAGAGGAAGAAAGCGTTTGCGGAGAGCTTCGCGGCGCGGTTTGCCGCGAAAGAGGCGGCGGCCAAGGCGCTGGGCACGGGCATCAGTCAAGGGGTAAGCTGGCGCGAATTCGAGGTGAAGCGGGAGCCGGGCGGGCGGCCGCTGCTGGTTTTGAGCGGGCGAGCGAGGGAGTTGGCCAGGGCGCTGGAGGTGACACGGATCTCGCTCAGCCTGACCCACACGAAGTCGATGGCGATGGCGGTGGTGCTCATGGAGAGTTGAAGAAAGGCGTGCAAGTGGAGGCGGAATGCCGGCGTGGCGGCTACGCTGCGGCGCGGTGCGTATCGGAAGCGGGCGGCATGCTGAAACTTGGATCGAACTTTCTGCATCCATCTGAAAACCGGGAATTTGCGCGAACCGAAAACCTGGCGCGCAGCTGAGGACCGACACCAGGCTGGCACCGGCGGGCCTGCGCCGGCTCCGGGTGGAGGCAGGTAAGGTCATCCTGCTCATGTATTCTCGGGGCAGGCCCCGGGCCGTTGAACTGCGCGTTAGAGGAGAGCTATGCCGAGCCAGCAGGAGGTGCATTGGTCGCAACTGAAGGTGGGTCTGATCGTGCTGGTGGCGTCGATCATCCTGGTCACGCTGCTGTTCCTGATGACGAGCGCGTCTGGCGTGGGAATGTTTTCGAAGAAGCTGATGGTGACCACGTATTTCGAGAACGCGGCGGGTTTGAAGGTGGGCGCCGAGGTGAACCTGGAAGGGGTCACGATCGGCTCGGTAAAATCCGTGACGGTGTCGAGCAATCCGTCGCGGAAGCTCACTCCGGTGCGGGTGGTGATGAAGATCGACGACAAGTATAAGAACGCCCTGCACGAAGATTCGAAGGCGGCGCTGACGACCATGGGCGTTCTGGGCGACACGGTAGTGGACATCAACAGCCAGACGGCGGTAGGGCCGCCGTTGAAGGATGGCGACGAGCTGAAGACGCTGGAGACGCCTTCGATCTCCGATGTGGTGAAGGCCAGCCAGGGAACCATTGAGCAGTTGAACGTCATCCTGGCGAAGGCGAACGACATCGTCGACAACCTGCAGAACGGCAAGGGCTCGGTGGGCAAGCTGATCAACGATCCGGACCTGTACAACAAGCTGGATTCCACGGTCACCGAGCTGAACAAGATCGAGGTGGGGCTGAACGCCGGCGAGGGCACCGTGGGCAAGCTGCTGAAAGACGACAAGATGTACGACCGGCTGAACGCCACGGCGGGCAAGCTGGACGATATCGCGACCTCGCTGCAGGCGGGCAAAGGAACGGCCGGGAAGCTGCTGACAGACGACACGTTGTACACGAACCTGAATGCGACGCTGACGCGCACCAACGCGCTGCTGGCCGATGTGCAGAACGGCAAGGGGGCGGCGGGGATGTTGATCAACGATCCGCAGTTCGCGCAAACGGTGCGCGATACGCTGACCCAGACCAACCAGATCATCAGCAAGGTGAACCAGGGCCAGGGCACGCTGGGCAAGCTGACCACCGACGATCAGGCGTACGTGAACCTGAACAAGCTGCTGACGGAAAGCACGCTGATGGTGCAGACGATCCGGCAGGATCCGAAGAAGTACCTGACGATTCACTTGAAGATCTTCTAAAGCGAATTTCCGGTTGCTGGGCGTCGAAGACTGAACGAGCGCCGCTTCCCCGCCGGAAAACGGCGTCGAGCGCGATCGACGCCCTCTACACTCACGGGAATCTGCCGCAGTGGCCCGGGCGCGAAGCTGGGTTGAAACTTGAGGACTCCATGCTGCGTCCTCCTGGCATCGGCACGAACCTGATGGCGTCGCTCCTGTCTTCCGCAAGGTTGACTGGAGTAATCTGTTTTCGACAGGGCCAGAGCATCTCTCCTGCCGCTCTACATCGGAGTGCCGTTCCGTTGAGCAGAAATGACGGCCTGCGTGAGCTTCGCCCAAATCAACCTTTCAGGAGTTCCATGCGTTCTGCTTCCGTAGCTTCAGCGTTTCTTCTTACCGGTGGCCTGCTGTGGGGATCGGCGGCCTTTGCCCAGGGTGCGGTCACCGACAGCGACAGCGGGCCGACCACGCTGCCGAAGAAGCCGGTGATGTTCGATCTTTCCTCCATCGATAAGACGGCGGACCCGTGCACGGACTTCTACCAGTACGCCTGCGGCAACTGGCGCAAGAACAATCCGATTCCTCCGACCGAAGTGCGCTGGGGCAGTTTCAACACGCTGGCGGAAGAGAACAACTACCTGCTGTGGAAGGATCTGAAGGCAGCGGCTGACGATCCCAAGACCCCGCTGCAGAAGAAGTACGGCGATTTTTACGCGGCGTGCATGAACACCGACCTGGCGGATAAGCTGGGCGCCAAGCCGATCCAGCCGGAGCTGGACAGGATCGCGGCGTTCGAGGACAAGAAGAAGATCGCGCTGCTCGACCTGGAACTGGAGCAGAAGACCGGCGGCGGAACGCTGATCGGCGTTCGCGTGGGCCAGGACCAGAAGGACTCCAGCCAGCAGATTCTCGAGACTGGGCAGCAGGGTGCGCTGACGCTGCCGGATCGCGACTACTATCTTTCCACCGACGATCGCATGGTGAAGATTCGCGAACAGTATGTCGCCCACATGACCAAGATGTTCGTGCTGCTGGGCGACACCCAGGACGACGCGGCGAAGGAGGCGGCGGCGGTGATGAAGATCGAAACCGCGCTGGCCGAGGGTTCGATGGCACGGGTGGATATGCGCGATCCGGCCAAGGTGTACCACATCATGACGATCGATCAGGCAGAGGCGCTGACGCCCGACTTTGACTGGCACACCTATCTGGACGGCCTGGGATTGAGCCAGGCGAAGACGCTGAATGTCTCGTCGCCGGGATACCTGAAGGCGGTGAACCAGGAGCTGGAGACGGAGCCGCTGCCGGCGTTGAAGTCGTACATGCGGTGGCATCGGCTGCACTCGGCCGCGCCGTATCTGTCGCAGGCGTTCGTGCAGGAGAACTTCGACTTCTTCAACAAGACGCTGAGCGGGCAGAAGGAGATTCAGCCGCGCTGGAAGCGCTGCACCCGGCTGACCGACCAGGCGCTCGGCGAGGCGGTGGGCCAGGACTGGGTGAAGCAGAACTTCCCGCCCGAGGCGAAGGAAAACATGGAGAAGCTGGTAGCGGCGCTGAAGGTGGCGCTCGATCAGGACATTCAGCAGCTGCCATGGATGAGCCCCGCCACCAAGAAGGAGGCGGAGCTGAAGCTGGCGGCGTTTCGCCAGAAGATCGGGTATCCGGAGCACTGGCGCGACTACAGCAAGCTGGAGGTGAGCCGGAACAACTTCGTGCTGGACCTGGAGCATGCTCAGATCTTCGAGCGCGACCGCAACCTGAAGAAGCTGGGCAAACCGGTGGACGAGACTGAGTGGGGGATGACGCCGCCGACGGTGAATGCCTACTACAACCCGCCGCAGAACGACATCAACTTCCCGGCCGGCATCCTGCAGCCGCCCTTCTATGACGTGACCAAGGATCCGGCGGTGAACTTTGGCGGCATCGGCGTGGTGATCGGGCACGAGATGACGCACGGGTTCGACGATGAAGGATCGAAGTTCGGACCGACCGGAAACGTAAAGTACAACGCGGATGGATCGCTGGGAAGCTGGTTTACGGCCGAAGACCAGAAGAAGTTCGACGAACGGACCTCCTGCGTGGCGGACGAGTATGGCAGCTTCGAGGTGGCGCCGGGACAGAAGCAGAACGGCAAGCTGACGCTGGGCGAAAACACCGCCGACAACGGCGGCATCCGCATCGCGTTCCAGGCTTTGCAGGCGACGCTGGCGAAGCAGGGCGTGACCGACCTGGACGGGCAGCAGGATGTGAAGGACGGGTACACGCCGGCGCAGCGCTTCTTCATCAGCTTCGGGCAGGTGTGGTGCGAGAACCGCACCGAGCAGTACTCCCGCATCGCGGCGAAGACCGATCCGCATAGCGCCGGACAGTGGCGGACGGATGGGACGGTGCAGAACTTCGACGAGTTCGGCAAGGCATTCGGCTGCAAGGTCGGTCAGCCGATGATGCCGGAGAAGAGCTGCCGGGTCTGGTAGGGCTGCATGCGGTCAGTACAAGGACGGGGTTCGGGCGTGGGTCCGAACCCCGTCATTGTGTCGGGGGTGCTCCATCAGAACCTCCGGCCGCCGCCGTGGCGGAGGATGAAGCACGAGCGGCTTTCAGGCCTTTCTGGCTGCCATTTGCAGCGCCGGCGCTATCGGCAGGGGCAGTTGGAACGTCCAAACCGCGCTCCTCAAAATGCAGACCCAGGTGAGTGAATCGCTATGGAAAGTGGCATAAAGTCTCTGGTCCTTCTACAATTAACTGAGGAACAGACCCCAACTACAAGTTCACCTTGCAGCGCCTCAGATCAAGAGGGGCGAGGAATAAGGAAACAGATGACGTTCAGCAAGATTGGCCGAGTTCTTTCGGCCCTGGTAGCATCGGCAGCACTTGGATTGGGCATGACGGCATGCGGCGGCGGGACCATCGGGTTCATGTGGGTTCTGGGCACGACCAATAGCTCGCAGGCGACGGCGGCGGGCGAAATTGTAGGTTTCAAGATCGACGACTATACGGGCAATCTGACGGTGATGGAGCATTCGCCGTTCTCCTCGGGCGGGTCCAATCCACAGATGATTGCGGTAAAGCCGGGCGGACGCTTCGTGTACGTGATCAATAGCGGGGTGAATCAGGTCGGGGTTCCAAATTCGGCTGGTTATGTGGCTCCGCAGGGGAATTCGATTTCGCAGTTTTCAGTTGGGGGCGATGGCGTCCTGACCTTCCAGCAGAATTTCTTCAGCCAGGGTGGCACGCCGATTTACCTGGCTTTCGACGGGACGGGCAATTTTCTCTACGTGCTGGACAAGTATTCGCCCAACTATGGCACGATCCAGAATGGCGTGACCGATCTGAATGGAGCCATTACGGCGTTCTCCGTGGCCAGCGATACCGGCCGGCTGACGCTGGTGCAGAACTTGACGGTTCTGAACTCGAACAATACTCCGACCAATTTCTTTGAGGTGGGGCCAAATCCGGTGATGAGCCGGATCGGTTCAGGAAGCTGCCTGTATACGCTCTCGCCGCAGGAGATCTACCCCTACGTCATCTCCTCCGCGACCGGGCAGCTGACTCCCACGACGACCGGGCCGCAGCTCTTCCCGACGGCGACCAGCCTGACATCGATCAATACCTCGCAGGGGACTTCGGCGGGCAGCTACACGTATCTGACAGATGGTGGCTCAAACCAAATCTACTCGCTGCAGGCGGGTTCGGCGACCTGCACGCTTTCGCCGGTGCCGGGCAGCCAGCAGACCAACGTTGCGGCTGATCAGACGCCGGTGAACTCGATTACCAGCAACAACGGCAAGTTCCTGTATGTCATCAACCAGACCAGTACGGGCGGGAACCAGACGCCGACGCAGAGTTCAATCTCGGCATTTACGATCGACTCCTCGGGGCGAATCCAGACGCTTTCCGATGGCACAAATAATCCTTACGCGACGGGGTCAGGTCCGGTGTGCGTGGTCGAAGACCCCAGCAACCAGTACCTGTATACGTCGAACCACGTGGACGGCACGGTGACCGGCAAGCTGCTGGATCAGAATCGCGGCTACCTTGCGGATCTCTCGCGTGGTTCTACGTTCCCCGGGCCGATGAACGCGACCTGCCTGGCAGTCAGCGGAAACCTGTAGTGCGGCTGCGGAATGCGCGTGGCAGTGCTGGTGGGACGGGAGTTGTCTCCGCAGTTTTCTCTTCAGCAACACGAACCGAATGCGGGCCAGGTGGTCCGGGAGCAAGGACGAAGATGAAGTGGAATGGTATGGGGCATTGGCTGACAGGGCGCGGGGCCAAGGCCCTGGGAGTATCGCTGGCAGTCGGCCTGGGCATGACGGCGTGCAGCCGTGACTACACGGTGGCGTATCTCTACGTCACATCGGCGACCAAGACGACGATGGGCGATGTGAATGCCTATGCGATCGACTACCAATCGGGCGCGTTGACTCCGCTCGCGGACTCGCCCATTCCGTCTGGCGGCAACAATCCTGTCGGCCTGGCGGCGACGCCAAACGGCAAGTACGTCTACGTGATCAACCAGTCGGCCCCGACCTCGAACCTGGTGCCGTTTTCGGTGGGAACCGACGGCAAGCTTTACCCGGTGTCGGGCGGTACCATTCCGGTAGTGCAGAACGCTGCCGGGACGGTGATCGGCTCGTTTCCGACCGCGATTGCCGTCGACCCGACGGGCACCTTCCTCTACATCACGTTCCTCTACCAGAACGGGTTCTCAACCACCAACCCTGGCCCGGGCGGCATCGCCATCTACCCCATCGATGACGCGACGGGTAAGGTGGGAGCACCGCTGGTGAACACAACCGTGGGAACCACGGCCGCGAACCCGCTGCCTTATGTCCCGGTCGGCGACAATCCAATCGGCCTGGTCGTCGACCCGCACAACGCCAACGTTTACGTGGTCGATCAGGAGAGCCCGCAGACCAATGCGGCCAACGGTCAGCTTCTCTCGTTCGCCGTCACCACGTCGACCACTGGCGAGCCGTTGACGCCTTCCTCCGCAAACGTCATGGCTGGAACGACTCCGGGAGGGATTGCCGAGGATCCGGGCGGCCACTTCCTGTACGTGACCGACGAGGCCACCAACCAGATCTACTTCTATCTGACCAACGGCGGGAAGCCGGTGGGCATTTATGGGTCTCCCCTGGCGACGGGGTCGTTTCCCCGGGGGGTGACGGTGGATCCGCGCGGCATGTTTGCGTACGTGGCCAATTTCGGTTCGAGCACAGTCAGCGCGTACGCCATCAACCAGGCGACGGGTACGCTCTCGGGCGTGGCTGGAACCGCCGCAACCACGGTTGGCCCGGGACCCACCTGCGTGGCGATCGAGCCGGCGCTGGGCATCTATACCTACACTTCCAACTATGTGGACAATACAGTGTCGGGCCTGCAGTTGAATCCGCATACCGGAGCGCTGACGACGGTGCAGGGAACCGTGTTCTCGGCCGCTGCGCTGCCGACCTGTGCGGTCGCGGTTGCCAACGGAGCCCACGCGACCCAGATCGTCGAGTAGACCTTCGCTCCGGTCTTTACGTCCTGGATGACCCTTGTGAGGGGCGTTTACTGACGGGAGACGGCGTTCACACCCCGTGGAATGGGGTCACATCCACGGTTGAAATACTTCCAGGCTAGCCCTTTGGAACAAACAGAAAAGCTCTGCTCTTGGAACTCTTGGAGCGGAGCTTTTCTGTCTTGCAGTAGAACCTGCGTCAGCCGACGCGGAGCATGCATGCCACTCTGCGCCATGGGCTTACCTGAGTGCTTCAACTCGCGGGAGAGAGTCGGGTGAGGACGAAGTTGCGGGCCGGGCGCTCATATTGGAACGTGATGACGGTGGCCAGCAGCATGATGAACGCGTAGGAGATCCAGGGGTCGAAGCGGGTCACGTGCAGACGCTCCGGCAGCTTGTAGAAGTGGATGAGCAGGAACGCGTTGAAGTGCACCAGGTAGAGCGCGAAGGTGGTTTCGCCGAGCAGGACGATGGGGCGCCAGGCAAACGCGGAGGCGATAAGGTTTGGACCGGCCAGGCCGATCAGGATTGCCGAGAAGAGCGGCAGCAGCAGCGATCCGTGAACCAGGACGTAGGGGATCCGTGGAGCGGCGAAGGCGAGATAGATCGCGAGCGCGCAGATGCCTGCGGCGGCCAGCCAGCCTCTGCGCAGCGGGCTCAGTTGCAAGATGGCATGCAGGCGTGCGAGCAATATGCCAGCGGTGAAGGTGCACAGATACGCGGGCGGTGTGTACTTGAGGGCGCGCAGCCAGAAGGCGTAGGTATACCGTGTAGCCGGGCCGGGCAGGTGATCGGGATTGGTGAGGAAGTAGGTGACGTGGGGGAGGATGCCGACGACCCACAGGATGAGGATGGCGGCAATCAGGCGGCCGGGCGTCTCCAGGCGGTGAGCCTGCGAACGAAGGAGGCGCAGGATGTAGGGGAAGACGAGATACAGCATCAGTTCGGCGGGCAGGGTCCAGCCGACGGTGTTCCAGAAGGTGGCGAGGGTCGGGCTCCAGCCCTGCAGGGCGAGCGGCGTGAGGGCCAGGCCGGTGAAGAAGTCGCGGTGGGTATGCGCCTGCCATTCCAGGCGTAGAAACGGGATGGAAAGTACGAGGACCAGCAGATACACGGGGTAGATGCGGGAGAAACGCGCCACGTAGAAGCGGCGCTTGGAGAGGCTGGGCCGATCGGCGTAGTTATAAGCCAGGATGAAGCCGGAGATGAGGAAGAAGAAGCCGACGAAGGTATAGGCGTTATCCACCACCGGCCGCAGCACGGCGGGCAGCGGTGGAGTGAAGTGGAAGAACATGATGTTGACCGCCAGCAGCGTGCGCAGGCCGGTGAGAGCGGGTAGCGCAGGCTTGCGGGCGGCTGCGGCGGAAGCTGGCGGAGTGGAGCGTCCGCCGGTTTGAGCTTCGGTCCGGGCTTCAGACTGGAGCTCGGAGCCAGCTTCGGCTTGCGGTTCGAGGATGGCCGTGGGCGAGATGGGACGTTCTCCTGAATGCGTGATCAAAGAAGCCCGTTCCGCCGGCTTAGGTAGTCAGACGCGAATCGGGGAGGGGAAGTTACGGAATTTTGTGCGGATTCGCCGGGCGACAGCGCCGGCGGGGGGCGGGCTCAGTCAGGGAGTCGCGTCAGGGAGTCACCAGCGTTCCGAGCGCCTCGCCGGCAACGACGCGGGCGATATTGCCGTGTTCGCGCATGGAGAAGACCATCATGGGCATGTGGTTATCGCGGCAGAGCGAGACGGCGGAGGTGTCCATGACCTTCAGATTCTGCTCAATGATCTGGTCGTAGGAGACGGTTTCGTAGCGGCGGGCGGTGGGGTCGCGCTTGGGGTCGGCGCTGTAGATGCCATCGACGGAGGTGGCTTTGAGCAGGATGTCGGCCTTGATCTCCATGGCGCGGAGAGCGGCGGCGGTATCGGTGGAGAAGTAGGGGTTTCCTGTGCCGCCGGCGAAGACGATGACGCGTCCTTTCTCCAGGTGGCGCATGGCGCGGCGGCGGATATAGGGCTCGGCGATCTCGTGCATCTCGATGGCGGAGAGGACGCGGCAGAAGAGGCCGCGCTTCTCGATGGCGTCCTGCAGGGCGATGGCGTTGATGACGGTGGAGAGCATGCCCATGTGATCGGCGGCGACGCGATCCATATCGATCGCCTGCTGGGCGACGCCGCGGAAGAAGTTTCCTCCACCGACGACGATGGCAATCTGGCAGCCGAGCGCGTGGATGTCGGCGATCTCTTCGGCGACCTTGTGGATGAAGATGGCGTCGATACCGAAGCCTGAGCCAGCGGCCAGGGCTTCGCCTGAGATCTTAAGAAGCACTCGTTTGTACATGTCAGAAGCCAGTATCGCATGGAGGGCGAGCCTCGCCCCCATCCCCGCAAAAAGTGGGTAAAGTATTCAAACGATTGAGTTTATGGTCGGACCTGGGGTGCCGGCGGGGCATGATTTCTGGGCAATCCGGTAAAGTATTCAAAATAAAGCACTTATTTATCAGCCTGCACTTATTCCCGGCATCCAGCCTGGAATGAGAGATTTACGGTTTGACGTGCGGAAAAACTGCGATGACCGGCGCGCGCGAGGGCTCCCTCCACCCCCACGGGGAGTTCGGTCCCGTCGAACCCGATTTAAAACGCCCCACGAGGTGTGCTGGCTGTACGACGAGGCGCTTCAGGACGGCGCTTTTGCGATGACTTCCGCACCTATGCCGGTTGCGTTCTTCTGCGCCTTGTTGTTTTGAGGTTTCAGTTTCGATGAGATTTGAACCCCCACGGTGTGGTCCGCTTCCTGATGGAAAAGCTGCGCAGGGGCGAGTCTTTCGTACACTTTTGTGGGATTCAGCATGGAACCGGAGGGCCATAGGCTGAAGTCGGTTCAGACGCACCCCGGTATGCAAGGCAGGGTCAGCGCACCCGGGCGGGTATGCACGTGCGGCTTGCAGCAGCGGGCTGGGCAGCGCGTGAGCCATGCCAACGCTGAACTCCCGGCAACAGATTTTGAAGGAGAAGCTGATTCCGATGGTGTCCAGGGGAGTCGAGAGACGGTTGAGGCTGCGGGAGATGCGGCGGCGCGACGATGGGCAATCGCTGGTGGAGTTTGCCCTGACGGTGCCGGCGCTGCTGCTGGTGGTGACCGGCATCCTGTCGTTTGGCGTTGTGTTCAACAACTACATCATCCTGACCGAGGCGACTTCCGTGGGGGCGCGGCAGCTTACGGTGAGCCGCGGGCAGACGCTCGATCCATGCCAGACGTTTTCGAGCGCCGTGTACGCGGCGGCGCCGGTGCTGAAGCAGGCGAACCTGACGTTTACGATCTCGCTGAATGGAAATGTCTACAGCGGGACGAGCTGCAGCGGAACCACCACCAGCGGTGCCCCGTCGAACATGATCCTGGGGACGAATACGGTGGTGACGGCGACGTATCCGTTCAGCCTGAGTGTGTACGGATTGAAGATTGTTCCGGTGGGATCGCTGCTGACGGCGCAGACGGCGGAGCTGATGCAATGAGGTGCCGGGGCGAGGGTTTCCCGCGGGCACTGTATCGCGACGAAAGCGGCCAGACGCTGCCGTTCGTGGCGGTGATGCTGGTCGTCCTGCTGGGGATGACGGGGCTGGTGCTGGATGCAGGCCACGTCTACATGTGCCAGCGGGAGCTGCAGGCTTCGGCCGACGCATCGGCGCTGGCGGGAGCGACGGCAATGGCCGGAGCGACCACGCATCCGCTGGCGACGACGGTGGCCGGCATTGAAGCCATTGCGACGAACTACAGTTCGATATCGGGAGATAAGAACACGTACAAGAATCTTCCCAGCGTGACCATGGTCAGCGGATACCCGGTGATGAAGTGCCTGACGACGCTGCAGGCGCAGGGGATCTCGTGCGTCGGATTTGTGCCTTACAACGCGATCCAGGTGAAGCTGCAGTCGGTGGTGCCGCTGTACTTTACCAAGCTGTTCGGCCTTCCGTCGTCCATTGCGCTGCAAGCGTCGGCGACGGCGGCCAAAGGCGGAGGACCTTCGCGGCCGTACAACATCGCCATCATCCTGGACTCGACGGGTTCCATGAGGAGCCCGGACTGGTACTGCGATCCCACGGGCAACACGTCGAAGATGCAGTGTGAGCTGCAAGGCATCCAGGTGCTCCTGCATTATCTCGATCCGTGCGGAACGAGTCACTCGACCTGCACCCTCTCGGGGGGGCAAGCGACGGACTCGGTGGCGCGCGTCAGTCTCTATACGTTTCCGGAGATGGTGGCCAGTACGGTCAGTGACGACTTGAACTGCGGCACGACGCCTCCTACGTCCACGGTCTATGACTATCCAACCGCGGGAGCGGTCGGCTACTATCCGAGCGGTCCGACTTTCCGAGTGGTTCCGTTCCAAAGCGACTACCGGGCGTCGGACACGGCGACCACGCTGAACACCTCTTCGAATGTCACGAATGCGGCTGGCGGCACTCCGGGCTGCAACGGCATCATGCCGCCCGACAATGTTACCTATGACAACACTTACTCTCCCGCGCCGATGTACGCGGCGGAAGCTGCTCTGCTGGCCACTCAGGCCTCAAATCCGGGTTCGGAGAACGTGATGATTGTGGTTTCGGACGGGGACAACAATACGCCTCAGACCAGCGGTTCGACCGTGGTCATGCCCAGCCCGGCGACGGCCAACGGGAGTTATCCTTCGTGGGAGGGCGAATGCGGACAGGCGATCACGGCGGCGCACTCCTTCACCGGCACCGTGGTCTACACGGTTGCGTACGGGGCCCCCGCCTCGGGCTGCTGGACCGACCAGAATGGCGCCTTCTCTCCCAAGACCAACACCACCAGCCCGAACATCCAGCCGTGCGGCGAGCTGGGGAGCATGGCCACCTACTCCTGGACGTTCTTTTCGGATAATTATGGAGCGACCGGCAGCGGAACCTGCGACGCGTCCCAGGCGGAGACTTCCCTGGCCGGCATCTTCCTGCAGATTGCGGGCGATTTGACGGAGGCGCGGCTGGTCTCGGACAGCACGATCTAACTGGGTGAGTCTGAAGTTCGTGCCTTACAAGGGTCATGAACTTCTGACTCGCGGCAGCCGAAGCCGGTGGCAACGCGGAACGGCTGGCCGCTCCGGAGGCACTCAGGAGAAAGAGTGGAGAAACTCGTAGCTGGCCCTGGCGGATTCGAGCTGTCCACGCTGATAGGGTGCTTCCTGTTCGGCAAAGACGTGGACGATGCCGGCATCCTTCGCGGCGGCGAAGATGGATTTGTAGTCGATGAAGCCATGGCCGAGCTCGATGCCGGTGGGCCGGCCGGGCCCGATCAGGTCGATGGTCGGCTTGATCGGGCGGAAGTCCTTGACATGGAGCATGCGGAAGCGGCCGGGGTGGCGTTTGAAGTACGCCTGCGGACTGGCGCCGGCGACGGTCATCCAACCACAGTCGATCTCGAATTTGACCAGGTCGTGGTCGGTCTCGTTCAACAGGACATCGTAACCGTAGGAGCCGTCGGGCATCTTCTCGAACTCGAAGTTGTGGTTGTGGTAGGCATACTGCAGGCCCGCCGCTTTGGCTTGCTGGCCGACATCGTTCATGTGTGCGGCCAGCTTCTTGAAGCGATCGAGGCCGATCGCGGGGATCGGTTGCATCTGGTCCATGGATTTGGGTGGAGGGCCGCTGGGGAAGAGGTTGATGAAGACGGAGCTGACGGCGAAGTGCGCGCCGAGCGTTTTGGCGCTGGCGAAGATGGGTGCGAGATCGGTTGCGCCGGTGAAGGGAAGATGGGCGCTGGGGCAGGTGAGGCCGGCGTCGGCGATCAGCGTGTGAAACTCCGCGACGGTGTACTTGCCGGGGCTGAAGTACTCGACCTCACGGAAGCCGATGTCGTGCAGCGCCTTCAGCGTGCCCGGCGCGTCCTGGTCCAGCGGGTCGCGCACGGCATAGAGCTGGATACCGGCGGGCAGGCCGAGTGGCTCGGAAAAGGCAGCGCGAACGGTGAGGGCTGCGGCTGCGGTTGCGATGAAGTGCCGGCGGCTGAAATTCAATGGATGGCTCCTTGCTGCGGTGCGGAAGCGAGAGGCAGATGGATGGACTGCGCCCATGGAAGAGCGGCCTAAAGCGGAATGCCTTCGAGCTCGCCTGGGAGTTCGTTCGTCGCGGTTTCGGGTTCGCGTTCGGCGAAGGCGAAGAGGAAGGCAAGCAGGACGAGAGCGGACGCGGACGCGGCGAAGATCCAGATGGCATGCCAGTCGTAGACCTGCGCACCGCCGGGCATGCGCGTCGTGTAGTGCTCGACCACCGCGCCTGAGAGCCAGGAGCCGACGAACATTCCCAGGCCGTAGGTGATGAAGGTGATCATCCCCTGGGCGGCGGAGCGGAGTGCGAGCGAGGACTTGCGGTCGATGTAGATCTGGCCGGTGACGAAGAAGAAGTCGTAGCAGATGCCGTGGAGCAGGATGCCTGCCCAGAACATCCAGACCAGGCTGGTCGCGTTGCCGAAGGCGAAGAGCACGTAGCGCAGCACCCACGCGGCCATGCCGGCGGCGAGCATGTACTTGACGCCGAGGCGGCGGAAGAACCAGGGAATGAGCAGCATGCAGAAGAGCTCCGACATCTGGCCGCCGGTCATCTTGCCAGCCGCGTTATGCACGCCGGTATCGTTGAGGAAGAGGTTGGTGAAGGCGTAGTAGAACTGCAGCGGGATGCAGATGAGGAACGATGCGATGGCGAAGGTAGCCATCGAGCGCTCGTTGAGGAGCAGGATCGCTTCCCTGGGAAAGAGGTTTGCTACGGACACCTTTTCGCCGCGGGCAAGCGGCGGCGTGTGCGGCAGGGTGAAGCTGTAGAGACCGAGGAGCATGGAGACGGCGGCGGCGATCTGGAGCGGGTGCGCGGTGGCTTCAAGCTTCATCGCACCGATCGAGAGGCCGGCGATGATCCAGCCGAGGGTGCCGAGGACGCGGATGCCGCCGAACTCGATCTTGGGGTCGGTCATCTGGCGGAAGGAGAGCGAGTTCGTGAGCGCGAGCGTCGGCATGAAGCAGAGGCAGTACAGGAGGATGACCGCGTAGATCGCGGTGAAGCTGTGCTGTTGCGAGGCTACGAAGAGCAGCAGGCCGCCGGCCAGGTGGAGCGCGCCGAGCAGCTTTTCCGTGGCGAAGAGCTTATCCGCGACGAGCCCGACGAAGAAGGGCGCCACGATGGCTCCGATGGCGGTCGCACCGGCGACCAGGCCCACCTGCTGGCCGCTGAAGTGGAAGGTGGTGGAGAGCCAGGTGCCGACCGTGACGTACCACGCGCCCCAGATGAAGTATTCGAGGAACAGCATGGCGCCCAGGCGGGTCTTGATCTGCAGGGTCATGAAGCGGCTCCGTGCTCGACGTTGTGGTGAAGCGGAATGGCGGTCCAGCGGCTGCCGGCGGCGGCGCTCTGCAGCATGGCGTCGACGATGGTTGAGGTGCGATACGCGTCGGTGAAGGTGCAGAGCGTGGCGGGTCGGGCGCTGCGGTCACGGACGCAATCGTATATGTCGGCGATGACGTTGCGGAAGGCGTCCGCCCAACTTTCCTGGTGTCCGCCGGGAAGACGCGCGTAGGCGGCGGCTTCGGGAGTAAGCAGCGACGGATCTTTGAGAAGGATGGCGTTGGGGCGATCGTGGAAGCCGAGCCAGAGTTCGTTCTGGCGCTCCTGCTCCCACCGGATGGAGCCGTGGCGGCCGTTCAGCTCGATCTGCAGATCGTTCTTGTGGCCGGGCAGCACCTGGCCCACGCGCAGGGAGCCGCGGGCGCCGTTCTCGAAGCGCAACAGGATGGCGGCGAGATCCTCGCCGTGGATGGCGACCGGGATGCGGCTGCCGCTGCCCGGCGTGCCAAAGGCTTCAGACGAACTGCCGGAGGTGTAGCGGGTGGCGACGACGGTGTGGATATCCGCAAGCACGCTGACGATGCGTGCGCCGGCGATGTGTTCGGCGAGGTCGCACCAGTGCGAGCCGATATCGGCGAGGGCGGAGCTGACGCCGCCCTTGACCGGGTCCATGCGCCACGAGTAGACGTTCTCGCCGGTCATCCAATCCTGCAGGTACTGGCCCTCGATGTTGACGAGCGGGCCGAGGTCGCCGCGTGCGATGCGGGCGCGCGCCTCCTGGACCAGCGGGTTGCCGCGATAGTTGAAGGTCACCGCGTTGACGACGTCGGCGGCGGCGGCCGCATCGCAGAGCAGGGCACAGTCGGCCGGAGTCATGGCGAGCGGCTTGTCGGAGATCACGTGCTTGCCGGCTTGAAGCGCGGCCAGCGTCACCGGGACATGCAGGTAGCTGGGGGTGGTGTTGTGGACGACGTGGATGCGCGGATCGTTCACCAGCTCTTCGCAGGAGGCGAAGGCTTCGGGGACTTTGAAGTCGGCGGCCTTGCGCCGGGCGGAGGCGGAGCTGGAGCCGGCGAGGCCGATGATGTCCACATCACCCAGCCGGCGCACGGCGTCGATGTGATGCTGGGCGATGAAGCCGGGGCCGACGAGTCCCATGCCGATGCGGGTCTGGATCATTGTTGGAGAGTTCCTGGGGCTCTCATGGCAGGGCGAAAGCAACGTAGGCAGCGCCCTGCGGACCTCTGGGGTCGCGCGAGCCGCTGGTGGCGATGACGATGTACTGCTTGCCGTCGATCATGTAGGTGCTGGCGGTCGCGTTGCCGGCAAACGGCAGGTCGCCCTGCCACAGCAGCTTACCGGTTGCAGCTTCAAAGGCGCGGAGCTTGCGGTCGTAGATGGTGGCACCGATGAGCAGGACGCCGCCCGCGGTCAAAATCGGGCCGCCGTAGTTTTCACAGCCGGTGTCGCCGATGCCTTTGGCTGCGAGTTCCGGGTAGAAGCCGAGGGGGATCTTCCAGAGGAATTTGCCGGTGTTCAGATCGATGGCGTTGAGCGTGCCCCAGGGCGGCGCGACAGCGGGATAGCCGTCAGGGTCGAGGAACTTCCGGTAGCCGGTGAAACGGTATCTGGGCACGGTGGAGGACATGGCGCCGGTGAGTTCACGTTTGTCCGGTGTGGCAGCGGAAACATCCATGGGTGGGCCAAGGTAGCGCAGGATGGCGGCGTCCTCGCTGGCTGTAAGCCGGGGAAAGGCAGGCATGCGCCCCTTGCCCTGGTGGACGTTTGCCAGGATCTGGGCATCGGTCAGCCGGGCGCGCACGCCGATGAGGCCGGGGTAGTTTGAAGGCGCTCCCATGCGATCGTCGCCGTGACAGATGGCGCAGTTGCGTGCGTAAAGCTGACCGCCCAGGGGATCGGTACCACCCGAGGCGGCGACCGAGTTCATGCTGGGACCGGCCGGGGTGGGGTGAGCAAGGTAGTCGACGAGCTGATCGAGGCGCGCGTCCTGCACTGCGGGAAAGCCCGGCATCCGGCCCTTGCCGTTGTGGATGGTGGCGACAATCTCGAGCCTGGTGAGGCGCTTATCGATGCCGACGAGCGTTGGGAAAGCGGGCGGACTGCCCTGGAGGTCGCCGCCATGGCAGATGGCGCACTGCGTCTGGTAGAGCACCTGGCCGGGGCTTCCGGGCTTGTTTTCGGTGAGTCCGCCGGTCCATGCAAGGTCGTTGGCGTTGATGTAGATGATGCCGGAGCGCGGGTCGACCGCGGGTCCGCCCCATTCGGCGCCGCCATCGAACCCGGGGAAGTTGACGGTCTGCTTGTCGACCGTGAAAGGCACGAAGAGACCGTCGCTGCGGAAGGTCTTGAACTCTCGTTCGGCCCATGCGTGCGCTTCGGGTGTCCGCGTGGTCAGCATGTCGGCGGTAAGGCGCTGGCGGGCGAAGGGCTCGGGGGCGGTGGGAATTGGCTGGGTGGGGGAGGCCACTTCACCGGGCACATCGGACGCAGGGAACGGGCGCTCCTCGATGGGGAAGAGCGGCTTGCCGGTGATGCGATCGAAGAGAAAGACGAAGCCGTGCTTGGTGGTTTGGGCGACCGCGTCAACGGTCTTGCCGTCGTGCTGAACGGTAACCAGCGCGGGCGGCGCGGGGAAGTCGCGGTCCCAGATGTCGTGGTGCACGCCCTGGAAGTACCAGAGCTTCTTGCCGGTGTGGACATCGAGCGCGAGCAGGGTGTTGGCGAAGAGATTGTCGCCGATCCGATCGAATCCGTAGAAATCGGAGACGGCAGAGCCGGTGGGGACAAAGACGATGCCACGGCTGGTGTCGACAGCCATGCCGGCCCAGTTGTTGGCGGCTCCGGCGGTGCGCCACGCGCCCTCGGGCCAGGTGCTGTAACCCTCTTCGCCGGGGTGCGGGACGGTATGGAAGCTCCAGACGAGTTTGCCTGTGCGAACGTTGTAGGCGCGGATGTCGCCACGGGGCGCGGGGTTCGTCTCGGGTGCGCGGAAGCCGACGATGAGCAGATCATTGAAGGTGACGCCGGGCGTGGTGAGCGCGACGGTGTTCTGGGTGTAGTCGGAGTCGAGGTCTTTGCGCAGGTCGAGGCGGCCGTCTTCGCCGAAGCTCCGGACGGGTTGGCCGGTGGCGGGGTCGAGCGCGTAGAGGAAGTTCATGATGTAGGCGAAGAGGATCGAATCCTTGCCGTTGTGCCAATAGCTGAAGCCGCGGCTGGGCTGTCGTCCTTCGACCTTCGAGTCGAAGGTCCAGAGCTTCTTGCCGGTGGCTCCATCCATGGCGATCACCTGGAGCGCCGGAGTGTAGCCGTAGACGACGCGCCCGATGACCAGCGGGTTGACCTGCATGCCGCCATCGCTGGCCACGTCCAAACGCCAGACCTGCTTCAGCAGGTGCGCGTTCGTGACGTTGATCTGCTTGAGCGTGGAGTAGTGGTCGCCGTTCACGCCGCCGTTATAAGCCGGCCAGCCGGTTGCGGCGCCGGGTTCGTCGGACGCACCGGCGAAGGCGGCGTGCGTGGTGCGCGGCTGACTGAGCCACGCGCCAAGCGACAGACACGTCAGCAAGGCGGTCAGGGCCAGGCGCCTGGATGCTAGAAAATCGTTCATCATGCTCATCAGCCGCGGTATTTCACCATCTGCATGAAGCCGTAGTCCATGTGGAGCTGCTGGTGACAGTGCAGCAGGGCGTCGCCCGGGTTGTCCGCGAGAAAGTCGACGGCGACGGTTTGCAGCGGCATCACGTTGATGACATCTTTCATCAGTCCGCTCATGGTTCGGTCGCCGATCCTCGTGACCTCGAAGGTGTGCCGGTGCAGGTGCATCGGGTGCTGGTCGCCGGTGGCATTGCGGAAGAGCAGGCGATAGCGCTTGCCGGCTTCGACCATGATGGGCTTGACCTTCGGCCAGGCGTCCCCGTTGATCGTCCAGGTGTCGAACTTTGAGCCGCCCAGAGCTCCGGCATCGCGAAAGGTGAGCACGAAGCTCTCGGCCGGCTGCGGCACTGGCTGGTTCGCGGCAAAGACGGAGTAGTCCCACTCGGCGGGCGCGGGATCGCGCCAGACCGGAGGCCCGGTACTTCCGGCATACTCGATGACCACACCGAGGCCTTTGGCGCGTTCGGCCTGGAGCGTCGAACCGAGCACCCAGACGCCGGGTGCGTTCATCTCGACGATGGCGTCCACACGCTCGGCGACCGCGAGCGAAAGAACCTCGACGGCGTGCGGGTGGGGAACCGCATTGCCGTCCATCGCGATGATGCGGAAGCTGTGTCCCGGCAGCGCGAGCACGACGTTCTCGGTCGCGCTGGCGTTCAGCAGGCGCATCAGGACGCGGTCGCCCTTCCTGACGCGGATCGGCTCCCCCGCACCGAGCATGTGGCCGTTGAAGCTGGCGTACTTGTAGCCGACGTCCGAGCCGGTGGTCTGCGGCAGGTTGGCCGATGTAGCGCGCATGGTCTCGACCATGGGCACGAACGACGGTTCCCAGTGGTGTACGGCGAGGTTTACTTCCTGGTCATGCTGCGGCGCAGGGTCGCGCCCCTCGACCAACAGAAAGCCGAACTGTCCCGTGTAGCCGGCGAGCCTCAGGTCATCCTTCGCCATGGCATGGGTGTGATACCAGCGGGTGCCGGCGGGCTTCGGGGTGAAGCTGTAGCGGAGCGTCCTGCCCGCACCGATCGTCGGCGAGCCTTCCTCGGCGGCGCCGTCCGGGAGAGTTCCGATAGCGAGACCATGCCAGTGGACGATCTCCTCGGACTGGGTTGCGTTGGTCACGTCTATGACGACGGGCACGCCCTCCTTGAGGCGGAGCAGCGGGCCCGGGACCTGACCGTTGTAGGCGACGGTGTGGACCGAGACGCCGCGGCCAATGTCGAGGATGGCGGGCTGGATCCGCAGGGTGTAATCAGGCCTGGCGGCTGGTGTGGCGCGCGGTGCCGCGAAGGCGCGGGGAACCAGGTTCGGCAGGAGGGCGGTTGCTCCGACTTGATGGAGAAACTCTCGTCTGTTCAAAACGTTCACGATCCCACAGCGAAGCGTCCCTATGCAAGCATGGCAGGCTCGCGAAAGTCAATGAGGCCGGGAAACTGCTGCGCTCGCTCCCGGATCCATCTTCAAAGCTGTCTTCATGCTGTACGGCACCGACAGAGAGCCCGGAACCAGGCGCATCACAACGGGTTGCGGAGGAGCAATCCGGGCGGCCACCGTAGACGGCAGTTGCGCGCAGGGCCTGCATGAACACCGATCGTCAGGCACTTCCAACGGCAGCACCGCCTCCTTGAAAAATCGGTTGACGTCGAGTCCCTGAGACAACCCTTTTCAGCTCTCGGGAACGATCGCTTTCACGCCTGAAGCGCTCCATCCCGCGCGACCAGAAGCGCGTCCAAGTTGAGCAGTGGAGAGGCGATGGGTTTCAGTCCAACGAACAATCCGGGTTCCGGCGCCACGCCGGAGCCTGTAAGCGCGGCGAAGACCCACCTCCTGGTGGTTGAGGACGAGCCCATCATCCGCCAGCTTTTTGCTACGTTGCTTACCGCGGCCGGCTACTCCGTCGCCG
Organism: Rhodanobacteraceae bacterium; assembly: GCA_903970285.1. Classification (GTDB taxonomy): domain Bacteria; phylum Acidobacteriota; class Terriglobia; order Terriglobales; family Acidobacteriaceae; genus Edaphobacter. The sequence goes on from CAJCHN010000087.1 coordinate 22,600, forward strand.
AAGCGAAGGATGGCTTTGCCGCTCTCGAAGAGGTTCGCCGCCAACGCCCCGCGCTGATCCTTTCCGATCTCAACATGCCGCGCATGACCGGATTCGAGCTGCTCTCGATCGTCCGGAGGCGATTTCCCTCGATCCGGGTCATCGCCATGTCCGGCGCCTTCTCCGGCGACAACGTTCCAGATGGCGTCTCGGCTGATGCCTTCTACGAGAAGAGCGGACGCCACATCGGCACCCTCGTCGAGGTCATTGAGCAGATTCTGGGCAGCAGCGAGACCGACAGCAAACGTGCCCAGCCGGCCGGCCCCGCGCAGCCGGCCGAGGCCGATCCTTCGGTCGCGCTCTGGGTGACGCGCCGCGGCAATCCCATCGACGGACCCTACATCCTGCTTACCTGCCCGGAATGCCTGCGATCGCATCCCCACTATGCTGACAGCGAACAGACCATGCAGGTGCAGCAGACGTCCTGCGTCTTCTGCGACGCGCCCATCTCTTACGCGCTGCTCGACCCGTCGATCACCCACCATCCCGGCTACGGTCCTTCGAATTCGCAGTCCCGCCCGTTGTAAGGAGGTCCTGGAGCAGAGTGCTGGGCTTCCTCGGAGCCAAAGAGGTTCAGCGTTGGTGGGTGCGGCGCGGACTTCGGGGACAAGTTCCGGGTACGTACGAGAGCTGACGGCGCCTCAACCCTGCGGATGCGGCTTTTCGAGGTACGCCCAGCGTTCGACGAGCTGGCGGTGGGCGATGCGCCAGATGACGATGCCGGCGAATTGCATTTTGACGCCGCTGGCCGGATCGGTCGCGCGCCAGGTATTCCGGACGACGACTCGATCTCCCTCTGCGATCAGATCCTCGATGGTGACGTGAATGTCGGGGAACTTCTTCATCGCGCCACCGACGTACTGCTTCGCTCCTTCCGGACCGGGCGGCAGCCCCGGGGGAACATCGCTTCCATAGTCCACGAACTCAGGAGCGAAGTTGACGTCGGCGATGGCCAGGTTCTGGCGATTGACGAATTCTTCGAAGTGGTTGCGAACGAACTCCTTCATCTCGGAGTGCGTCATCCCGGTGGCGGGGTGGGTCAATTCCGTGGTCGACATCGTCTCTCCCTAAGCTTTGGTCTTTTCAGCGGCAAAGCTGAGGGCGTAATCGTGAAGAAATTGATCGAACGGGATGGGTTCGCGGCCCAGCACCTTTGCAACATCCCCGCTGATGGTGGTCCCAGGGCCAGCCGTGTAGAAGGCCTGTAGATCGATCAGCGCTTCGACCTGCCAGGCTGGCATTCCGAGGCCCAGCAGGGATTGGCGCAGCTTGGCGGGCGGCAGGTCGACATAGCGGACGGTGGTTCCGGTCAGCTTCGAGATGCGCTCTGCGACCTCCGCATAGGAAAGGGCCTCGCTGCCGGTGAGCGTGTAGGTGGCTCCGGTGTGGCCCTCCCGGGTAAGGCATGCGGCGGCCACCGCGGCAATATCGCGCAGATCGATGAACGCGAGCGGAGACGTCCCTCCGGCGGCGTAGAAGGCGCCTTCCGACCGGATCGTGCCGGAGTAGTAGGTGACGATGTTCTGCATGAAGCTCTCCGGACGGAGGATGGTGAACGGAACTCCGGAGGCTTTGAGCCGCTGTTCTACCACGCTGTGCCATGCCGGAAACGACTTGTCGTACTGCCCGGCGCCGAACGCCGAATTCAAGACCAGGCGCTTTACTCCGGAGGCGCGGCAGGCTTCGATCACGTTGCTCTCGAACTCCACCAGTTGCGGTATTGGGGAACACACCAGGAAGACTGTCTCAACCCCATCCAGCGCTCTATCCAGGCTGGCGCGGTCGGCGAAGTCCCCGATCGCTGTCTCCACCTTGGGCAGCGCTTTGTTTGCCTCGTCCTGCGAGCGGTAGAACCCGCGAACAGAGGATTCTGATCTCAGGAGCTCGCTCAAGACGGCCCCGCCTACACTTCCTGAAACACCGGTGACCAGGATCATTGCCTCTCCTGTCTGAGCTGCTCTCTGTGACCTGGCAGCAGCATCGACAGTGGTACTCTAGACCGGCTCCGCGGGTCGGCGTAAGTACGCACTTTTTTGTAAGCGGCAGGGAAGGGTGCAGGATGAAAACAGATTACGGCTGCCCGGTCAAAGCGACGGCCAATGTGCTGGCCGGCAAATGGAAAGTGCTGGTGCTCTGGCACCTGTCGTTTGGCTCGTTGCGCTTCGGCGAAATCCGCGACCTTCTGCCCGGCGTCAGCGAGAAGGTGCTCACCGAGCAGTTGCGGCAACTGGAAGAGGATGGCTTACTTTTGCGGCTGGTCACGCCGGGTCAGCCGCCGCGCGTGGACTATCAGCTTTCGATAGCCGGTGAAGCGATGGTTCCGGTGATGCAGGCCATGTGCGATTGGGCGACCACGCACCTGGGCGCCACGCCCAATCTGCCGCGAACGCGTTCCTTGCAGCCGGTCGGATAAGGCTTCGTCGCGGCGCGCGATCTGCGTTAGCGCAGCGCCGGTCCGCCCTCTTGCCACTCATACACCACGACGCCGATATCGTTGAGTGTCTTCATGGCCAACTCCATGTTGCGGCGAAGCTCCGGCCGTGCGCTTGCGGGCGCGTCGTGCGCCTCTTCCACCGCGACCACGCGACCATAGGGCCAGGCGGTCTGCGGAACCGCGTTCAGCGCGGCCGGCAGGTCAGAGGTGCGAACGTTCAGATCCTGGCGGCGTGCGCCTACGGGCCGCAGCAAACCTCCGCTGCCCAGCGTGCTGGTATTCGCATCCGCCATGGTGACGTGGAGCGTCACCATGGAACCCTGCACCGTCAGGTAGGGGTTCTCCCAGGACGTCAGCGACTTCACCGCCAGGTAACGCGACTTGGCGGGGAGCGGAATCTGCTGAATCTCGGTGCGAATTTCGTCGAGTTCCCGCCGCTGCTCAGCCGCGTTGTCGCTCAGGCCGGGCATGGGAAACGCCGGGCGCGAACAGCCGGCCAGGCAGAGCGGAGCGAGTGTGAGGGCGGGTAGGAGGATCAGCGGGATTCGGCTTGGCACGTTCTTGAGCATAAATGAGGAGTTGCGTTGTTGATTGGATGCAAGGCATTCCACAACCGTTATTCCGCGGGTTCCAAGGTGGACTTCAGCAGGTTACCTGCCGAGGAACACGGGCTTTCGCTTGCTCAGAAAGGCCTCGACTCCTTCGTGCTTGTCCGCGGTCGCACTGAGTCTGCCGAAGATGGAGGCTTCGAGTTCGAGCGCCCGGTCGAGCGGAAGCGCGAGTCCCTGCTCGACCGCCTCCAGGGCGGCGGCGACGGCAAGCGGCGCCTGGGCGGAAATCTGTTGCGCCACCTGGTGGGCGCGGGGCAGAAGCTCCGCCGCTGGTACTACCTCATCCACCAGCCCCAGGCGGAGCGCCTCCGATGCGGGAATGATCTCACCCGTGAGAAGAAGCCGAAGCGCAGCCGATCTTCCGATCAGCCGCGGCAGCCGCTGGCTTCCGCCATAACCCGGAATTAGGCCCAGCTTCACCTCCGGCTGGCCGAGCCGCGCCGACTCCGATGCCAGCCGCAGCGTGCAGGCGAGCGCGAGTTCGCAGCCGCCGCCCAGTGCGAAGCCATTAATGCAGGCGATGACCGGCCGCGCCGACTGCTCGATCAATCGGAACACCTGCTGGCCTCGCAGCGCCAGGTGCTCGCCGGAGGCTGCATCCGTCTGCGCCAGTTCGGCGATGTCGGCGCCGGCCGCGAAGGCCTTTTCGCCGGCGCCCGTCAGCAGGATCACCCGCACGCCCGCATCCTGGGCGAGGAACGTGAAGACGCGTTCCAGATCGTTGAAGAGCTGTGCGTTCAACGCGTTCAGCACCCCCGGCCGGTTCAGCGTAATGGTAGCGATCTGCTCATCGAGAGTCAGCAGGAGCGTTTCAAAGGTGGGAAGCAGAACGGGTTCAGGCATGGAAACTCCGAAGCATGCGGGTTACGCCCGATGCGCTCACCCACGATACCGCTTTTCCGGACGATACAATCGAGGGATGGTCAGAGGAATCACGGTGGTGGAGCGGGTGGCCGGAGCGGACGTCTCCGCGCGGCTGGGCCGGCTCCTCAGCGCGCTTGGATTTGAAGCGGGTAAGGGATGGAAAGACGCGGAGGGCGAAGGCGCGGCATTTCTCGCTCCCGTCGGCAACCTGGAGCTGGTAACCGGGCGTATGCCCGCGACTCCGCGCCTGCTGGTGGAGGTGACTCAGCTCGATCAGGTCCACGCGGCAGTGGCGCGTTGGATCGAGAGTGACGGCGCCGGAACCGAACTGCGCGGCGTCGAGGCTACTCATTGGAACTCCCGCATGTTCACCGTCAAGCTGCCGGGGGAGCTGGACCTTGGTTTCTGGCAGTCGGAGGATCCGGAGCATGGCGCGGTGGCTGCCGTCGAAGGCGGCTTGTCGGCGGAAGGAATGCGCTTCGCCATCGTGACCACGCGCTGGAACACGGTGATCACCGACCGCCTGCTGCAGGGTGCGCTGGACTGCCTGAAGCGCAGCGGAGCGGTCCGCGCGGATATCCAGGTGGTGCGGGTGCCGGGTGCCTGGGAGATTCCTCATGCCGCCCGTACCCTTGCCGAAAGCGGCAAGGTCGATGCCGTCGTCACGCTCGGCTGCCTGCTGCGCGGGGAGACGGCACATTATGAGGCCATCTACAACGAGGTCGCCCGCGGCATCGGTCAGTCGCAGCAGGAGACCGGCGTGCCGCATGCCTTCGGCGTGCTCACCTGCGAGACGCTCGAACAGGCGCTCGACCGGGCCGGGCTGAAGGCGGGCAACAAGGGTTTCGAAGCCGCCTCCGCAGCCATCGAGATGGTATCGATCCAGCGTCAGCTGAAGGGCGGTATCCGGTAGATGGGAACCCGCAGGAAATCCCGTGAATTGACCATGCAGATGCTCTTCCAGGGCGATCTGGGCAAGCAAAGCCCCGACCAGGTGCGCAAGCTCTTCTGGGCGTCGGTGACGGATATCGATGAAGAGACGCGGGGCTTCGCCGAAGACCTCTACCGCATCGCGACCAGCCGGGCCGAGGAGATCGACGCCCTGATCGAGCAGCACTCGCAGAACTGGCGGCTGGAGCGTATGCCGGTGGTCGACCGGAACCTGCTGCGCTCCGGCATCGCCGAGATGCTCGGCTACCCGAAGACCCCGGCGGCCATTGTGATCAACGAAAGCCTGGAGGTGGCGCGGCGCTTCGCCGCCCCGGAGTCGATTCACTTCCTCAACGGCGTTCTTGACGCGGTGGCCCGCGACCTGCTGAAGGCGCGGCTGGGCTAGACCAGGCTCAGTTTGGCGGCGGCGGCGCAGCCGGAGGGTTGGTTGCAGGTGCAGCGTCCTCTGGAGCCTTGGTGAAGTTTGGCAGAATCGTGCTGGTGGCGCGGAACTTGCGGTAATCCTGGCAGCGCACATGGGCGTTGCCGTTCAGCGAAAAGAACAGCAGATAACGCGCCTGGCCCTGGGCATCGAGGCTGCTCGGCAGCCAGACTTCGTTGTTGATCCGCACGTTGGTGAGCTGGAACGACGTGCCCTTCTTGATGTCCGCGACCAGCCCCGCGCCCAGCTTGAAGTCGTCGAAGAAGTGAGCTTCGAGGTGCTGAATCGACTTGTCCTGCTCGTCCACCCACACAGTACCGGTCAGCATCTTCATGGCAGCTTCGCCCGGGTTGTGGGTCCTGGCATGTGGGTCTCCGGTGTAGTCGATGGCGATGGTCGGCCGCCCGTTCACCTCCACGCGCCGCGGATTGGAGAACGATCCCAGTTCGAGAATCCGGCTCAGGGTAATCTCATCGCGTCCTTCGGAATCGGTCTCCTTGCCCGAGGCATCGGCCTTGGCGCGGCGTTCCTTGGCCTTCGCAACCTCCTTATCGATGCGCTGGTTCTCCTTCGCAAGCTCGTCCGCGGATAGGTCCTTGCCATCCTTCCGCACCGTTCGCGCCACGCGGACGCTGTCGATCCAGAAGATGTCGAAGGCGCGCTCCTCCGTCTTTTTCACCTCACCCGAGCGATTCAGCTCGTTGCCGATCGAATCTTCGCGAAAGATGTAGTCCTTCTGCACGGCCTCCGCCTGGCGCTGGTGGACTTCCACCTCGCGCATCAGCGTTGCTACATCCGGCAGCGGCTGCGGGGCCGGGTCGGCTGCGTCCTGCGCATGCGCAGACCGGGCGGCCGGAAGCAGGGCAAGCAACAGCGCCAGGGCGACGGGGCGGTGGGGCGGTCGTCTCATGGGCTCCTGGGATGTGTGATGGATGGCTGCTCCGTTCGCGCGGAAAGACCGAACTCCGCGGACCCACGTGCGTGCGATTAGCGGTCACCAACGAGCGCAGGACCAGAGTTGGGACTAGCATAATACAGGGGCTTCAGCGCAAGCTTCGGAGGAAGCGGCGCGCTTGTGGCGAGAGGATCAGAGAGATGGCATCGAGTAGAAGCAAGGCGGAGACGCGGGGGTTGGCGACCAAGGGTATAGCAGGCGAGAGCATGGCAGGCGAGGAGACGCAGCCCATTCCCGGCTCGCTCACCAGCAGCGAACGGCGCGATGTCCTCCTCGAGGTATTTCGGCGGTGGGGATACCTGCAGACCACCCTCGATCCGCTGGGACAATACCTGCCCAAAGAGCCGTTTCCGGTCTCACTTCCGGAGGGCGAGGACGATGCCGCAGCCGAGGCCCGCAGCTTCTACTGTGGCACCATCGGCGTCGAGTTCATGCACATCGCCAATGTGGAAAAGCGCGAATGGCTGCAGGCCCAGATGGAGCGTGAGGCGCCTCCGGTCGATCAGCCCCGTGTGCTGACGCAGTTGATCAAGGCCGATATCTTCGAGCAGGTCATCCAGTCCCGGTATCTCGGCACCAAGCGTTTTTCGCTCGAAGGGCTCACGGTACTGATTCCATTCCTTGACCGCGTGCTGGAGGTGAGCGCCGAGTGCGGCGTCACCACCGCGATCATGGCCATGAGCCATCGCGGACGCCTGAACGTCATGACCAATACGATCGGCCGCCATGCCACCGACATCTTCGCCAAATTCGAGGATGTGGACCCGCGGAGCGTGATGGGCGGGGGCGATGTGAAGTATCACCAAGGGGCGACGGGCGAATATGCCTCGCCGTCGGGAGCGAAGATCGACCTGCATCTGGTGTCGAATCCGAGCCATCTGGAGGCGGTCGACCCGGTTGCGCTGGGGCGGGTGCGTGCGAAACAGACACGAATTGAAGCGGATGCGCTGGCGGCGGGGATTTCGACCGGTCTGGAGGGGCAGAAGCAGGTTCTTTCGCTCGAAATGCATGGCGACGCGGCGTTCGCGGGGCAGGGAATCGTGGCCGAGACTTTGAATATGGCTACGCTGCATGGGTATAACGTCGGCGGGACGATCCATGTAGTCGTCAACAATCTGCTGGGATTCACGGCGGTTCCGGAG
>CAJCHN010000088.1 GCA_903970285.1 Rhodanobacteraceae bacterium
TTTTACACCCGCCACGGCGATTGGTTCGCCTGGTTCTGCTGCCTCTTCGCCTTCTGCACCACCGTCATCGCCGCAGCCGATACCTGGGCCTCCGTTCCCGGGGCCGCTCGGCCCACGCCTCCCCGCCGGCCGCGCTCCGCCGCCTCCCGAAAAGGTCCATTCCGCGTCTGAGTTCCCGGCCGGCGCAGGCGCCACCACCGCCATCTTGCTCTAAACTATCTCTATGCTTACCGATCTCGAATACACCTACTCCCCGGTCCGCGACAGAGTCAGCGAACTGCGGGAGTATCTTTGACGCTCCCCGCCTTCGCCGTAATCTAGCCCACATCGAACAGCAGATCTCCGATCCTGCCGTATGGGCCGATGCCGCGCGTTCGCAGCCGATCATGCGAGAGCGCAAGCGCCTGGAAACCCTGCTCGCCGACGAGGCCGAGCTGGCCCGCCGTGCTGAAGACATCGAAGCCTACTTCGAGCTCGCACGCGAAGGCGAACCCACCGAGCCCGACCTCGAACGTGAGATTCCCGCGCTCGTGGACTACGCCGAAAAGCTGGAGTCGAAGACCATGCTCTCCGGCGAAACCGACATGCTCAACGCCATCGTCACCGTCCATCCCGGAGCCGGCGGCACCGAATCGCAGGACTGGGCAGAGATGCTGATGCGCATGTATATCCGCTGGGGAGAGCGCCAGAACTTCAAGGTCGAAATCAACGAAATTCAGGATGGCGACGAGGCCGGCATCAAGTCGGCCACCTTCACCATCTCGGGCGACTTCGTCTTCGGCCTCCTTTCCGGCGAAACCGGCGTTCATCGCCTCGTCCGCATCTCGCCATACGACTCAGCCAAACGCCGCCACACCAGCTTCGCCTCCGTCTTCGTCTCGCCCGAAATCGACGACACCATCGTCATCGACATCAAGCCCGAAGACCTTCGCATCGACACCTACCGCTCCGGCGGCAAGGGTGGCCAGCACGTCAACACCACCGACTCCGCGGTCCGCATCACCCACATCCCCACCGGCCTCGTCACCGGCTGCCAGAACGAGCGCTCACAGCACAAGAATAAGGAGCGCGCCATGAAGATGATGCGCTCCAAACTCTACGAGTACGAGCTCGAGAAGAAGAAGGCTGTCACCCGCAAGATCGAGGACTCCAAGCTCGACATCGGCTTTGGCTCGCAGATCCGCTCCTACGTCCTGCAGCCCTACCGCATGGCCAAAGATCTCCGCACCCGGGTCGAAGTCGGCGACGTCGACCGCGTCCTCGACGGCGACCTCGAACCCTTCATCCGCGGATTCCTGCGCCTGCGCCGCGACGGCAACATCCCCGCCGCCATCGTCGACGACGTCGACTAGAAGCGATAGGGTGCCGTCGCTCTAAAGTTCGTTGGTCGGTATGACGACGTGGAATGGAGGCAGACTCTGAATGCGGTGCGATTCTCGGAGACCTAAGTGGTGCGCTGACAGATACTTTGGGCGCGGGGCAGTCTGCTTGACTGCGGAGACCGTAAACAATCTGGGCCGCCAAGTAAAGCGCCATTGCCGATAACATCGACTTTGCGGCAGCCGCATGGCCCTGAGCCGTTCGTTAGACTCGTAGCCGTCTGGATTTGGGCCATTCATCGGGTTAGTTAGGTTGTGGCAGTTGGGCGCTGTCAATGACCAAGACTTGGACAGGGCCGTGGGTAGCTTTGAGTTCGAGGCCGGTGGTTTCTTTGAGGGCGGTGAACAGGGGTGGGGCGGCAGGTGCGCTGAAGGCAGTCTCGGGTGCGCCGTCTGGACTCCATGCGAGCTTGACGTCGTAGCGTCCGGTGAGCCCGGTGAGGTCGTTGACAGGGCGGTGGAGGCTGTTGGCGAGCTGGCGGGCCAATGCGGCGGTGGTCATGTTGTTGATGTCGAAGCTGTTGGGGAGGAAGTGGTAGCGACGCTCCGCGGCGGGGTCGGTCTCATGGAGTTTCGAGCCGGACTTGGAGATGATGAGGTTGAAGACAGATTTGTCGCGGGTGACCCAGTGAGTTCTGAGGGCGAAGCGGTTGGCTAGGAGGTCGACGAGCATGGCGTTGCGTTGGGCGGGTGTGAGGGCTTTGATCTGTTCGGGGGTGGCGTCGGAGGCTTTCGCTTCAATATCAAAGTGTGGGGATTCCGCCCATGTGGGGAGGCCTTCGATGCGATTTTCCGGGACTCCGAAGGCGACGTAAAGGAGCATGCGGAACGGGGTGTTTTCGGACTTGAACGAGCCTCCAACAGGCGGTGAGAGTCTGATCATGGGGGAGGTGTCCTTGTTTTCCTTGACGGAGACAATGTCGAAGGTAAGGGGCTGGCTGGGCAGTGTTGCAGCAGGTGGCTGGGCTGTGGCTTGGGCTGGCTGCGATGTGGTTTGCTGGGCGGAGAGGGCAGCGGCGAGCATAACTGCGGCGGTTATAAGTGCGGCGATTCGGGGCATGGGATCCTCATCGTTGGAGGTAGTTTAAGGCTGTGGTGAGACTTGGTCGCGGGCTCTAATTAGGACTCTTGTAGGTGGCTGGAAGGTTCTGTCTGTGCCGATTTTTTTAAGCCTTCAAGGGTGCGGCGCGTAGCGAGCCACAGGGAGAAGAGAGAGATGCAGGGTTCGGGGCCTTAGAGTTTGCGATAGAGTAACGCACGGCTAAAACAGAGCCATGCGGCAAATCGAAATGCCAGCAAAACGGCGTTTTCGGCAGCCTCGTCCCGGCCGACCGGCTGGGACGCCGGATCTGCCGCCCAAAGCCGTCTGAATTGCCGAAACAATGACTCCGCGGGCGCAAGGGATACCCGGAGTTGTCTCCGGGTGACGGACGCGACGATGAGCTTACATCTGCCCGATTCTGGACGGCTCTCCTGGAGAGCCCATGTTCTGTCGTTTATAGAGGCCCAACACGTCTTTCACTATTTGCTCAGGCATTCCCCGAAACGATTGAGCAGATCCATTTGATAGCACGATGATCCCGAGACGGTCGTCTGGAAAGATGGTGTTGAAGCAGTACCCGCCCGCGCGTGGCGTATAGCCGTTGTGCCACACCTGACGGTGCGATCCGATCATCGACGGGACAAAGCCCATGGCATATCCCACAGGCTGTCCGCCAGCTAACCTTCCTTCCGTCCACAGATCCCGGAGCGATTCGGCATTGAGCAGCTGATGGCTCAGCAACGCCATATTCCAACGCGAGATGTCCTGTGCGGTCGAAACCAGGCTGCCCGCGCCGTAGAACAGATCAAGACTGAGAGGCGGTTCTGCGGCGGCAAAGCTGGTTCCGGTCCATTCATAGGGGGTTGCGATTCCTTCCTGCGCTAGGAACCCGTCGCCGGTCTGATTCATGCCTATTGGCCCGAATATCCTGGTTGTTAGGAACTTGCCGTAGGGCACTCCAGAAACCTGGCTGATCACTTTCGCGAGCATCGCATAATTAGTGTTGCTGTAGGCCCATCGCTCTCCTGGCGCAAAGTCAGGCTTATCCGTTCTCAACAGATCAATCAACTCGTCCGGTCGGATGATGCCTTGGCGTGGCCAGTTATGCTCCCGTGTGTTCGGAAAGTTATGCAGTCCTGAGGTCTGATTCAGCAGCATGCGGAGTGTTATGTAGCTTCCATTCGGCAGGCCGGGAACGTAGCTTTCCAGCCTGTCCTCAAGCGACAGCTTGCTTTCTTCTTGCAAGAGAAGAACGGCGGCGGCGGTGAACTGCTTCGTCAGGGAACCGATTGCGAATGGGGTCTCTGGAGCAGTGGGCTCGTCTGCCGGGATGTTGGCTACACCGTAGCCTTTCGCAAAGACGATGCTGCTACCGACCGACACCAGGAAAGTGAATCCGGGCGCACGTTTCTGCTCAAAGATCCGCTGTCCAATGGTGTCAAAGGTCATGTTGGAGACAGCATAGCTGGTTTCAACGCTGAGTCGTAGAGGGGCTCATTGCTCTCTAACAGCACCGGTTCTGCTAGGCACAGCGGCGCGCCTTGAAAACGGCATTTGCGGCAACAACACATCAGCGACCAGGTAGAACCAGCTTCTGAGCGACCTTGTTTGTCACCAGACCCGTCAAACTGGCGAGAATGGACAAGACGCACAAAGCTCGCGTCATCGATCCCGCATGCGCCCAGAACGTGAAGGTAGCCCGAACCACGAAGATGAGTAGACAGACGAGCGTAGCGCTTGTGCTGTCCATGAGACGACGTAAGCGTGATACTTCCTTCATGTGTCACTCCGTAGCTGAAGCCAGGTTCTCAGTGTTCTACCACGTCACCATCCCCGTAAACGGCGTTGTCGGCGACATCAACCCCGCAAGAGACGCTGACAGCTAAATGGTGCCCATGTAGCCGATGTGGGCGGCGTCACGAAACGACGCAGAAACAACGCGCGCTCATGATCCGGGAGCGTCTTACCGTGCGGCTCTCATCTCTTTCACGGCTTCCTGGATGGCCTGCTCTGGCACACCATGGGCGATGAGCCTCTGGCATTCTTGAGCACTACGGCAGGATTGCGCCGAACGGTGCTGAGCGCATTTTGTCCAGTTTGAATCTCTTCCCAGAATCGCCAGAAGCTGGAAGCTCGCGTTGTCAAATTCAAACTCATTCGTGCAAATTTTCGGTTCAATCAGTGCGCTCCTTATCGGCCTTCTGACGATCGGTGGAGGACTGTTCTGGTTCATTAAGGCAAAAGTGTAGAGGGCTTCGGTGCATTCTTCGCCGGCTTAGCGTCGCTCGTTGGCGTTTATGTCGATGGGAAGAGGTCTCAAGCCGCGGAGCGCAAAGCCAAACAGCTTGGATGACACTCGTCACCCCGCTTTCCTGACATCCCACCCTACCTCTCGCGGCTCCCGTCTCCGATACTCAATTCAGTCAAGGAGACCCGCAGTGACCCTCAACACCCACAAATCGTCGACGCTCCCAACACCCACTACGGCATCGACGCCCCCGCGGTCCTGCGTCATCTGTTTCTCTCTGCCTTCCTCGTACTCGACGTCGCCATCCAGCCGTATCCCGTCCGTCCCTGCCTGTCACCATCACCCTCTCCGTCTGTTTCTGGAGGGCCGGCTCTCCCCTCGTGGAGGTCTGCCTTGACTCCGCCACCGCGACCATCTTCTCGCCCTCCATTTCTCCGCCCGCGCTTTCGCCAGCCTCAACCCTACCCGCTCGGAACATCCGTGAATCGGGCTGCGCCACGTTTCGCCAATGCGACCTGGGCGTCGCGGAACCGCGTCCGGCCCCTCAAGCATCCAACTCCCATGTCCTCACCGGCGTCGTCACCCGAGACCACCAACCCGCTCATCACCCAGCTTCTCGCTTTGCTCCGCGGCGGACAGGCTCACGCTACCTTCGACCAGGCGGTCAAGGATTTCCCGCCGGAGTACCACGCAGCCGTCCCGCAAAACCTGCCCTATTCCGCCTGGCAGATCCTAGAACACCTCCGCATCGCGCAGCGCGACATCCTGAACTTCTCCGCGCCGCCGACCGGCGGCTACCAGCACCTTGCCTGGCCGGACGACTATTGGCCCAAATCTCCCGCGCCACCCACGCCCGGCTCCTGGCAGCATACCGTCGACCACATCCGTGTTGACCAGCATAAGTTTGAAGCGCTTCTGCTCAAGCCCAACGCCGACCTTTACAAACCCTTTCTCTGGGGCGATGGCCAGAACCTCCTTCGCGAAGCTCTCCTGCTGGCCGACCACAACGCTTATCATCTCGGCGAACTGGTCGTCCTCCGCCGCATCCTCGGCATCTGGCCCTGACCGAACCGTCCTCAGCCTGTGCATAGCTCTTGGTGCAGTACAGTCTCGTGTACCACCCCGAAGTCCATTGTTTTGTAGAATATAGACAACAATCGGCGGGGTAGGCCCTCAAGCCTCGAATCGCCCCCGGAAACACTCATGAACGAACCCGAAACCATCCGTCACCTGCTGCGCTCGAAGACCATCGCCGTGATCGGCGCAACTGGCAATCCCGCCAAGCCCAGCCACTTCGTTCCCGCTCACCTGCAATCGATCGGACACCGCATCCTGCCCGTCAATCCATCGATCGAGTCCGCGTTGGGCGAGAAGTCTTACCCTTCGCTTGCCGAACTCCCGCTGCAGCCCGATCTCGTCAACGTCTTCCGCCTGCCCCGCTTCATCCCGGCCATCGTCGACCAGATGATCGAGCTGTACGCAGACAGACCGAACCCGCCCGCGCTCTGGATCCAGACCGGCATCCGCGCTCCCGAGGCCGCCGCGAAAGCGGAAGCCCACGGCATCCGTGTCGTCATGGATCGCTGCCTCATGGTCGAGTCGCGAAGAGCCGCCATCAGCCTTCGCGAGCCGCAAGCTGGCAGCTAGAAGCTGCCTTCGCACCCATACAATACCTCCATGGTCCTCCGCCGCCTCTTAGCGCTCTTGATCCTCCTGCTGGCTCTGCCGCACGCGTACGCCCAGCTTGAGACCGTCGGCGACGGTGGCCCCGGCCCGGTCAAGGCCGAGCACCTCACCGCGGAACTGGTCTCGCTTGCACCCTCCGTCGCGCCCGGCGGCTCGGTCGAGGTCGGTCTGGTCATCTCGCTCGAGGAGAAGTGGCACGTCTACTGGATCAACGCCGGCGACTCCGGCGAGCCGCCCGCCATCAAGTGGACCCTCCCCCCGGGCGTCACCGCCGGCCCCATGCGCTTTCCCGTGCCTACCCGGCTGCCGCTCGGCCCCCTGATGGACTTCGGCTACGAGGACACCGTCGCCTTTCCGGTCACCATCTCGGTCGCTCCGAGCACCCGGCCCGGCCCCATCCACCTCGACGCCAAGGTGACCTGGCTGGTGTGCCGCGAGGTCTGCATCCCGGGTAAGGCGCACATGGGCATCGACCTGACCGTCGCCCCCGGCGCCGCTGCTGGCCAGGAACTCGGTCAGCTTGGCGAATCGATCAAGGCCATCCCGCCGCCGCTCCCGCCCGAGTACAAATTCTCTGTCACCGGAGGCAAATCCGCCTTCGTCCTCAGCCTGGTCGGCAATCCGCAGGACGAGCCCAAGGTCACACCCGACGACGTCGAGTTCTACCCCTTCGATCCCGACTTGATCGTCAACGCCGCCGACCAGACCTTCGCGCGCATCCCGAATGGCTTCAGCCTCCGCGTCGAACGCGCACCCGAACTTACAGCGCTCCCCCCAACCCTGCACGGCGTCATCAAGTTCACGGACGGCGAAGGCTATGAAGTTTCGGCGCCAGTCGTCGCCGGAGACGTGCCGGCCGCGCCGTCATCCGCACCTCCATCCGGGCCCCCATCCTCCAGAGGAACAGTCCCGGCCAGCAGCGGCTCGTTGACCGCCCTGCCCGCAATCGGCCTGGCATTTCTCGGCGGCATCATCCTCAACCTCATGCCCTGCGTCTTCCCGGTCTTGTTCCTCAAAGGACTCGCCCTGGTGCAGTCGTCCGGCGCGGAGCGCCGCCACCTGCGCTCGCACGGACTGGTCTATACCCTTGGCATCCTGGTCTCTTTCTGGGCCATCGTGGCCGTGCTGCTGACGCTTCGCGCCACCGGCAGCCACATCGGCTGGGGCTTCCAGCTGCAATCGCCTGTCTTCATCGCTGTCCTTGCCGCCTTCTTGTTCTTCTTCGCGCTCTCGCTCGCCGGGCAGTTCGAACTCGGCCTCTCGCTCACCTCGGCCGGCGGCCAACTGGCGCGCAAGGAAGGCTTCGCTGGCAGCTTCTTTACCGGAGTGCTCGCCACCATCGTCGCCACGCCCTGCACCGCACCGCTGATGGGCGCCGCCATCGGTTTCGCACTGGCGCAGTCCGCGGCCGTCACCTTTGCAGTCTTTTCCGCGCTTGCGCTGGGCCTCGCGTTGCCCTACCTGCTGCTGACGCTGAACCCCGCCTGGACCAGCCTGCTCCCGCGTCCCGGCGCCTGGATGGAGACGCTCAAGCACCTCACCGCTGTCCCGCTCTTCGCCACGGTCATCTGGCTCGCATGGGTCTATGGGCATCTGCATAGCGGCGTTGCAGGCACGGAATCGGACCATATCGGCTACCTGCTGCTCTGCTTCCTGGTGCTCGCGATCGCTGGGTGGGTGCTCGGCCGCTGGCCGGCCAGGTGGACCAGTTCCATCGTTGCCGTGCTTCTGGTCGCGGCCGCGCTCGCCATCCCGCTCTCGCAGACCCGCCACTTTGTCGCCGCAGCCGCCAACCGCGACTCGGCGCAGGGCACCGGAGTCGCAACCAGCGAGCCCAGACTGAGCTGGCAGCCATACTCCCAGGGCGCCCTGGACGCGGCGCGCGCCGCCGGTCACCCGGTCTTTATTGACTTCACCGCTGCCTGGTGTCTCTCCTGCCAGGTGAACGAGAAGCTGGTCCTGCGATCCACCGAGGTCGAGCACCAGCTGGCCCAGCGGCACTTCACCCTGCTGCGCGCCGACTGGACCCAGTACTCACCGGAGATCACCGCCGAACTTGCCTCCATCGGCCGCTCCGGCGTGCCCACCTACGTCGTCTATCCTCCAGCCCAGTCGGCGAAGCCCGATGTTCTGCCCGAACTCCTCACCCGGGATCTGGTGCTTCATGCCATCGAACTGGATGCAAAGTAGGCCCCTTGCTCCCGCATCCGGCCGGGTGCAAACT
Organism: Rhodanobacteraceae bacterium; assembly: GCA_903970285.1. GTDB lineage: Bacteria > Acidobacteriota > Terriglobia > Terriglobales > Acidobacteriaceae > Edaphobacter. Next base: position 8,580 of record CAJCHN010000088.1, read on the forward strand.
ATCCCCGAGGTGACCTATGCGTATCCGCAGCTTCCTTCCGCTTGTGCTCGCGACCGCAGCCTTCGCCATTCCGCCCGGTTCGCTTGCACCGAACTTCACCGGTATCGATTCGAACGGCCACACCCAGACGCTGGCTCAATACCGCGGCAAGTACGTGGTGCTCGAATGGGCGAACAAGGGATGTCCCTACGAGCAGAAGCACTACAACTCCGGCAACATGGAGAAGCTGCAGCAGGAGTGGACCAGCAAAGGCGTGGTCTGGCTCTCCATCCTTTCGTCCGCGCCAGGCAAGCAGGGCAACGTCTCGCCTGCCGAGGAGAATGAGTACCTGAAGACGATGCACGCGGCGCCTACGGCTGCTATCCTCGATGCCTCCGGAACCATCGGCCGTCTCTACGACGCGAAGACCACGCCGCACATCTTCGTCATCGACCCGGCTGGCCGCGTTATCTACCAGGGCGCGCTCGACGATCAGCCCACGCCCGATCCCGACTCGCTGGCCAATGCCCACAACTACCTGAGCGAAGCCCTGACCGATGCCATGGCGAACAAGCCGATCCCCACGCCGGTCACCCGTCCTTACGGCTGTTCGGTGAAGTATTGAAGCCCGTCGAACTGCGCGTTTCTCCGGCTGTTCGAGATGAAACCCTCCTTTAGTGGGCGACCAGCAGCGCCGACGCCGCGACCACAACCCCGACTGCGCCGGTCCCGAGCCCAAGGAAGAAGTAGCGCTTCTGGCGGGTAAACAGCGTCACCGAGCACAGCACGACGGAGATCTGCAGCAGCGCTTCGCCCAGATCGTAGCGGCTGGCCTGATGCTCGGCGTGCGCCACGTCGGCCTCAAAGTCCTTCGCCTTCTCCTGCTCCAGTTGGGTGCTGCCGGCCCACTTCGCCTGTTGCGCAGCATACTGCTTGAGCTTCGCATCCACCTCGGCCGAGTTCGCGTTCGGCTGCAGCGTCAGCAAGTCGGCCGTCGCAGCCAGTTCCTGAGCGCGAATCTTCTGCGCCTGATACTCGTTCCACTGATCGCTGGCGCGCGCCTGCGACAGCACCGCTTCGGTGTGGCTGCGATGTCCCAGTACCGTCACCATCGCGACCAGCACGGCCAGAATCGAGATGGCCAGCGAGATATTGGTCAGCGACTCGCCGCCCTCGCCGGCCTCTTTCATCTGCCTGGAAAACTCCTGCATCTCTTCCGGTTCCATCCCGGAATTCTACAGAAGCGCAGACGGCGGCACGCGTGGAGTCTGCCGGGCACGCCTGTGATCCGGCCCGAAGCAGCCAGCGCAAAGCAACTCGGCTCCACGGTTTCAGGCCGCTTCTGGCGTGCCCATCAGCGTGCCTTTCTCTTCCAGCATGGTCTCTGCAGCTCTCCGCATCTCCTCGTCCGACAAGACCTTCAGCGTCTGCGACATGGACCACTTGTGGCCGAACGGGTCGGTCATCTGTCCATAACGCTCGCCCCAGAACTGGTCGGCCAGAGGCATGGTCACGGTCGCTCCGGCGGCCACAGCCTTGTCCCAAAAAGGCTGAACATCCTCCAGCTGCAGGGCCAGCATGATCGGCGAACCACCCAGCGCGTCGGGTGTCTCGCTCTTGGCTCCGCCCTGGGGAAACTCATCGGCCATCATGATCAGAGCCCCGTTGATCAACAGCCGCGCGTGCATGATCTTGTTGGTGCCCGGCATGATATGCACCTCGCCCTCCTGCACCGCGCCGAAAGCCTTCTTGTAGAACTCAATCGCCGCCGCCGCATCGGAGACGAACAGGTAAGGAGTAAGCGGTGGAATCGCAGTCATCGCGCACCTTCTTTCACAGCATGTAACAGCAAGCGCGTCCAAACTACCACGCCACTACTCCTTTTTCGACTGCTTTATGCGTGAAATCTCATCCATGCGTTGAGCCATCTGGCGCTCGCGTCCCTGGTCGGTCGGCTGGTAGTACCGTCGTCCCTGCAACGACTTAGGCAGGCACTCCATATCCGCTACTTTGCCCTCGACGTCGTGCGCGTACTTGTACCCGCTGCCATAGTCGAGTTCCTTCATCAGCCGCGTCGGGGCGTTGCGCAGGTGCAGCGGTACGGGCTCTGCAACTGCCTTGTGAATATCCTCGAGCACCGCTCCATAAGCGGTATAAACTGCGTTCGATTTCGGCGCCAGGGCAAGATAGACGACTGCCTGCGCGAGCGCCAGGTCGCCTTCCGGGCTGCCGAGAAAATGCATGGCCTCGCGTGCGCTCAGGCATAGATTCAAGGCCTCCGGCGCGGCCAGGCCGACGTCTTCGACCGCCATGCGCACGATGCGGCGGGCGCAGTACATCGGGTCCTCGCCGGCTTCGAGCATACGACCCAGCCAGTAGAGCGCCGCATCCGGATCGCTGTTGCGCACGCTCTTATGAAGAGCGGAGATGATGTCGTAGTGCTGATCGCCCTTCTTGTCGTAGAGCAGCATGCGCCGCTGCATGGCTTCGGCGGCGAGCGTCTTGGTCATGATGGACTCGCCGCGTCCTTCCGCAAGCTGTGCGGCCACTTCGAGTGCATTCAACGCGGTGCGGGCGTCGCCGCTCGCATAAGCGGCGATCGTCGCCAGCGTCTCGTCCTCAGCCGCGACTCCAGAAGCTCCCAGGCCGCGATCCGGGTCGGCAAGCGCCCGCCGCAGCAGTGCAATCACGTCCTCCTCGCTGAGCGCCTGCAGGGTGTAGACGCGGCAGCGCGAGAGCAGCGCGGCGTTGATCTCGAAGGACGGATTCTCCGTGGTGGCGCCGATCAGCCGGATGGTTCCACGTTCGACATACGGCAGGAACGCATCCTGCTGCACCTTGTTGAAGCGGTGGATCTCGTCGACGAAGAGGATGGTGCGGGAGCCGAACTGCGCGGCTTTCTCCGCCTCGACCATCACCTGCTTGATCTCTTTGATCCCGCTCAGCACGGCGGAGAACTCGATGAAGCTGGCCTGGGTGCGCGCCGCGATGATCTTGGCCAGGGTGGTCTTGCCGGTGCCGGGCGGACCCCAGAAGATCATGGAGGTCGGGTCGTCGTTCTCGATCGAGAGGCGCAGCGGCTTGCCTTCGCCCAGCAGATGTCGCTGACCGGCATACTCTTCGAGGGTGCGCGGCCGCATCCGTTCCGCCAGCGGGGCGCGCCGTGAGGAGGCTGGGGCTGCCAGCGGCGATGGATCGAACAGGCTCATGGATGGTCACTCGCCAAGCACAGGGTCACGGTGCGTGATCCCGTCTTCGCCGGGAAATCTCCCACAGCAGGATAGACCCGGCCACCGCGGCATTGAGGCTTTCCACCCAGCCCGGGCAGGGAATCGTCACGCGGTGGTCCGCCATGCGGACCCAGTCCTCGCCCAGCCCGGCGCCCTCATTGCCGATCATGACCGCGCAGGCGCCGCGCAGCGTGGGCGCCAGTCCAGCCTCGTCGATCTCCACCGCTTCGTCCTTCAGCGCCGCCAGCAGCGCGACTCCAGCCTGCTCCATGCGCTCCATCGCGGCAGGCGTGGCGGACGCAATGGGCACGCGGAAGACGCTTCCGGCAGACGCGCGCAGGGCCTTCTGGTTCCAGGCGCTGACGGTTCCCGGCGTGGTCAGCACACCCGTCGCGCCGAAGGCCTCCGCCGAGCGCACCAGCGTTCCCAGGTTGCCGGGATCCTGCAGGCCCACCGCGATCAGGATCAGCGGCGTGCCGGAGAGCATCTCCTCCACCGTCGAGACGGGTGGGACGAGCAGCGCAGCGATCCCCTGCGGCGTCTGCGTCTCCACGCAGCTTGCAAAGACGTCGCTGGCGAGCCGCACCACTTCGACGATGCGCGGCACAAACGCGGGAACCTCGCGGCGCTCACTGACGAAGACTGTCTTCAGCGCCTGCCCGCTCTTGAGCGCCTCTTCGAGCAGATGTTCGCCCTCGATGGCGATCAGACCACTGGCCAGCCGCGCCTGTCCGTCAAAGGCGGCGCGCAGTTGTTTGACCCGCGCATTGCCGCGGCTGGTGATTACCTCGGGCATGGTGCAAGGATACGCCGGCGGCTGGCGGAGGCCGGGAGCGCCGATTCGCACCGGAAGATATGCTAAGTTGCAGATTGCATCGTTTTACGGAGCCCAGCAAACCTTGACGGCCGAAATCCTCCGCATCCATCCCGACGAGCCCGAGCCCGAACTCATCGAGCGCGTCGCCCTCGCCCTTGATGCAGGCCAGGTGGTCGCGCTGCCAACCGACACGTTTTACGGGCTCGCAGTGGACCCGGTCAATCTGCGCGCGGTGGAGCGCATCTACGAGCTCAAGGAGCGCAGCCGCCACAAGCCACTCTCGCTGCTGATCTCGGATGTCGCTCAGGCCTATGCCCTGGCTCGCTTCTGCGATAACGCCTTCGACCGGCTGGCGGAGCGTTTCTGGCCCGGGCCGCTGACGATCATCGTTCGCGCCGGCTCCAAGCTGCCGCTGCGCGTGACCGCCAACACCGGAAACGTCGCGTTGCGGGTGCCGGAGGCGCCGATTGCCTGCGCGGTGGTGGAGAAGCTGGGCCTGCCCATCACCGCGACCTCCGCCAACCTGCAGGGGCTGCCCGAGTGCACCTGGGCCGGATGCGTGCGCGAGCAGCTGGGCGGAGAGATTCCGCTGATCGTGGACGGCGGACCGACCATGCGGTCGATTCCCACCACGATCGTCGACTTGACTGCCGGCGACAATTCCTGGTCGATCCTGCGCGAGGGCGCCATTCCGACGCACGAGATCGCGCTCTGCCTGCAGCGATAGGCGGACAGAGGCGTGTCCTGGATCGAAAGCCGCTTCTGCGGTGATACTGTCTAAACCCATGCCATCTGCCTCCGCAGCCAGACGTTCCAGGCCGGCACGACCGCGCTATCACCCTGCGTTTCGCTTTCTGCTGCGGGTGGCGGCGGTCCTGCTGGTGGTGGCGGCGGTATGGGCGGCGTGGGTGACGCACGAGATCAACCAGGTGGCGGCCCAGGACCAGGCGCGTCCGGCGGATGCGATTGCGGTGTTCGGCGCGGCCGAGTATGCGGGCCGGCCTTCGCCGGTCTACCACGCGCGGCTGGACCATGCGGTCGCACTCTATCAGCGGCAGATTGCGCCCTTGGTGATCACGCTGGGCGGCGGGTCGGACAAGGATTCAGGCAAGACCGAAGGCGGAGTCGGGCGCGATTACCTGCTGGCCAACGGGGTTCCGCCAGGCGACATCCTGGCGGAGACGAAATCGTTCGACACCTCGCAGCAGGTCGCCCGGCTGGCGGAGATCGCACGCACTCACCAGCTTCATCACATCGTGGTCGTCTCTGACCCGACCCACCTGTTTCGCATTGCGGTGCTGTGCCGCGATGCGGGGCTGGACGTGTACACCTCGCCCCGGGCGCCGCTCGGGAACATCGACGACCTGGACCTGGCGCAGCGCTACGCCCACGAGATTGTGAGCTATACGGCGATGCGCCTCGGGCTCTCCGCAGCGTTTCTGCATGTGGAAGGCAAGCCCGGCGAATGAGTCTCGGGTGACGAAATCGAGGCTTGGACCTCCCCCTGGGGATTGTTGCTTATCTTCTTCAATCCCCAAGCTTTAGAGGTTGAACAAGACACCCCGGACTGGCCTGTGCTGGAGAGGACGAAAAACCGAGGCTAGCGAACGCCCGGTAAAGCCAGGCAAAGCGCGGTCACGCCGGCAAAGACGGTCGAGAAGAAGTTCACCAGATCGTTGCCCAGCAAGCCCTTGCGCTCCAGCGTGGCGCCGAGCAAGCTGTCGAAGAGCAGGCCGGCGATGCCGCCGAGCAGCCCGCAGAGCGCAATTCGCCAGCTCATCTGCATGGACCACGCTCCGGCGAGTACGACCAGAGCGGCTCCGAAGACGCCGGCGCAGGTTCCAACCGCGCTGATGGCGCCATCGGTGCCGGCGGCCACCGGCCGGAGCGTGGTCAGGAGGATCGGCGTGCCGCCGAAGGCCTGCCCGATCTCGGATGAGACGGTGTCGGCGGTCGCCTCGGCGAGGACGCCCAGCAGCATGACGGCGCCAGCTTCGGAAGATGGATGGAACCAGATGCCTGCGATCACCAGAAGCGCTCCGGCGCCGAGGTTGGCGATCACCTGGGCGGCATCTCTACCGTGGCGCGATTCGGCGAGACGCGCCTTCTGCTTGCGTTCGCGCCCGGCGCGGGTGGCCAGGAAGGTGAGGGCAAAGAGCGCCATGAGCGGAAGCAGGCCGGAGTGCCAGAGCGGACGGTGCAGCGGGCAGGTGCCCACGGTGACGATCAGGCAGATCATGCCTCCGCAGCAGGACGCCATGGGAGTGGCCGCGCGCAGTGCCCAAACCACCCCTGCGAACGTCAAACTGACCAATCCAGCAAGTTGGACCTTGGGCACGGATGGAACTCCGGCTCGAGGCAGATTCATGACGAAGATCATCGCCAGACAGGCAGCTGCCAGGATGGCTCCCACCCCCCAGGCCAGCACCCGCGACTGCATGCGGTCGCGAGCCTGCGGGATCGCCTTTCGCCACGATCCAAGGTCTGATTCGACATCTGGTCCAGCTTCTAACCGCACGGCTGACCCCGTTCCCGGTGATTTACAATCGAGCCTTGAGCATAGCCAATTTTCTTCAGTCTTCTAACCAAAGCACCGCAGTGGGAGCAGTCTTGCACTCTGATCGAAACTCCGCATCCGTCCGAACGATGCCGCACCGCGACAAACCCTCAAGCCGTTCCGGTCTCCCGGCCTGTTTCAGCCCGGCACTCGCACTGGCCTCGGCTTCCCTCTTCCTCACCGCCTGCGGCAGCACCTATCGCCCGGTCGTGAGTGCGATCAACCCGGTGGGGCCGGCGGGCCAGCCGACCAAGTACGCGGTCGCGATTTCGACCACGGGCGCGACCACTCCGGGTGTGGTGACCATCGTGGATGTCTCGGGCGACTCGGTGCTGGTGACGGCGAAGATCGGCGCCAACCCGCAGTATCTGACGCTGGCTCCCGGCGGCTCGACGGGATACACGCTGAACGGCGACGGTACGGTCAACAGCTTCGGTGTGAGCACCGGGCTGATCTCGAGCCAGGTCAATGAGACCACGCTTCCGCTGGGTGCGAATCCAAGCACGCTGATCTCCGAAGGAGGCTCGATCTACATCACCGAGCCGGGACGGGACAGTGTGGCGCAACTGACCGGCACCCCGCCCTCGCTGAAGCTGGAACTGCCGACCGGTCCCAATTCGGTCTACACAGTGACGGTCAACGGGGCTCCGCGGTCGTACGTCGTGGTGCAGGGAAGTGCAGGCGCGCCCGGCCATGTGGCCCCGATCGAAACCCCGACCCAGACGCTCGATAGCCCGATCCCGGTGGGAGTGACGCCGGTCTACGGCGTGATGACCGCCGACGCACGCCGCGCCTTCATTATGAATGCCGGCTCGAACTCGGTGACCGTCATCAATGTGCAGACCAATACGCTCGATTCCTTCAGCTTCCCGGCCAACATCAGTTCGTTCGCGATCAACTCCAACGTGGTGACCTTCAACGCGCCGAACCAGTTCACGGCGGGGGAGACGGTCACGATCGCCGGTCTGACCACCGGAAGCTACCTGGACGGGCAGACCCTGACCGTGCTGCCGGCCGGGCTGAGCAGCAGCCAGTTCCAGGCGGCCTTCGCCCATGCCAATGTCGCGACGACCAACGATGCGGGCACGGCCACCGGCCTCGCCAGTACGATTCCGGTCGGCACCGCGCCGATATGGGCGGACTTCGCTCCGAGCCTCAACCAGATGCTGGTGGTCAATCAGGGCAACAGCGCGACCTGCACGGCGGCCGGCGGCGCCACCTGTCCGAGCGTTTCCGTGGTCAGCATTCCGCTTTGTTCTGCGTCGACCGTGGTGACCAACCCGAACTGCAACGTGAATAACCCGGTGGACGCGATCGGCTTCGGCTCGGTAGTGGCGACCATTCCGCTGGTCGACGTGACCGGCAAGCCGGTGGTCAACCCGGTGCAGATCGCGGTGCTGCAGGACGGCACCCAGGCGTATGTGGCCAGCGCCGGCAATGCCGCCGCGGGCATCAACGGGTCGATCAACGTCATCGACCTGACCACGGACACGGTGGTGGCTACGCTTCCGGCGGCGGTCAGCACCGATCCCACGGACAACCTGGTGCACGGGCATCCGGGATACATCTCGGTGACAACCGGTCTGCCGACCGGCAAGGTGTACATCACCGCGCCGGACTCCGGCGACATGACGGTGCTGCGGACCGATACCAACACCATTCAGACCCACATTCCGCTGCAGAGCAACGGCGTCATGGTGCATGTGAATACACCCTAGGTTTCGCCCAGTACAGTTGCCAAGAAGTTGTGCCGGACGGGATGACCGTCCGGCACGACCGTTTTAAGGGTTTGCGCTCAGAATATTGCGGCTGCAGGCGCAGGCTCCCCTAGCTGGGGTGGCCGCTCAGGATGACTGGAGGAGTCGGGATCAGGCTGCCTTCCGCCTCTTCAATGGTGACTCCGAAGGCCTTGGCATCAATGCCTTTGGCGATCTCGGGCAACACAACGCTGGCATAGCCGTGCTGGTCGGGACGGAAGGTGCCGGCGGGGATGGGCGGACGTCCATCTGCCGGGATGACCCAGAGCTCATAGGTCTTCGCAGGTTCGAGCGGCTGCAGGTTATTGGCGATGAAGAAGAGCGATCCACGGTTGGGCACGTAGGTGATGCGGCCGGAAGGAAGCTGCGGCGCCTCGGCGCCGGTCAGCGTCGCGTGAACCGCCGCCGGATCCTCAAGTGTCTGCATCAGCGCGCTGGCGGAGTCTGCGGCCTGCTGGCTCTTGATCATCTCCACCCGCTGGGATAACGCGGCACGATGCAGCTGGTTGATCTGCTGAAACTGCAGCACCGCGAAGGCGGAGATGCCCGCAGCCATCAGCCAGCCGGTCCATCCGAGCACGGTGGCACCCACGTTGCGCCTGGCCGGTTCCACTTCGAGCGGAGAGGATAGCGGCAGCGGGAAGGACTCGACCTTCGCCGGGACGCGATATTGATCCAGCGGGCCGGCCGGCAGCACGCGCTTCTCGCGCCCGACCTGCTCCATCAGGCGCTGCCGGGCGCCGCTCGAAGGCTCCTGCAGCGGAATGCCATGAGCCACAATCCCGAGATCGGAGTAGATCTCATCCAGCACCCGCATGCCCTCCACGCTGTGCTGCAGTTGCCGGCGCATCTCCTCCATCTGTTCCGGCGGCAGCAGCTGCATGGCGAAGAGGGGGAGATCTTCGGGATCGATGGGTTTGACGGGGATCATGCCTGAAAAGCCTTTCTGATAGCCAGCAGTGCGCTGCGGATGCGGGTCTTGACGGTGCCCAGCGGGTCGCCGGTGACCTCTGCGATCTCGGAGTGGGTGAGACCGTCGAAGAACGCCATCTCAAGCGTCTTTTTCTGCTCAGCCGGAAGACGGGCGATGACTTCGCGCGCCTTCTCCATCATGGCGTGACGCTCCGCCTCATCGGCCAGGTTGTAGGGGGAGGCGAGGGCGATGTCGTCGACCGAGTCGGTCGGTCTGCGGCGGCGCAGGGTGTCGATCGAGCGGTTCCGGCTGACCACCGCCAGCCAGCCGCCGAGGCTGCCGCGGGTAGCGATGAAGCTGTCCGGGTTCCGCCAGATCTGCATGAAAATCTCCTGCAACACGTCTTCGGCCGAGGCCGGGTCGCGCAGAACCCGAAGCGCCACGGAATACACAACTTTTGAGTAGCGGTCAAAGAGCGATGCCATGGCCGGCTCGTCGCCGCGCTGGACCAGCGCCAGCAGGGCTGCGTCATCCATCTGGGATGGCGGCGGCATGTTCAGCACTCCCGTTTCTCTGTACATTTAACGCACCTATCCTGAATGCAGATTGCCGGAGCAGTACAACTTTAGGTGCGCATCCAGAGTTCGGCGTGCACCATGCAGAAGGCAGAAGATCCTCCAGCAGCCATCCTCGGGCAGCAGGTTCCCGGAGGCGTTCTTCCGCTCTCTCGCAACTCTACCGTTTCCGGTCCGGCTGCGGAAGTGTTTCGGCGGGGTCCTGTTCATGCTGTTTGCCGGATGCGCACCCGGGCCGGGTGGCGGCTCGCCAACCGGAACTCGCTCACAGGGAAGGAAGCAAAGTCCCTTTGAGTGAGGAGGGAAGCCCTCGTGCTCATGCCCGTCTTCTCGCGAGGAAAACGGCACTGCTTTGCTTTTCGACTCCTCAGCAACAGAAAATCGCTTCAAGCTACAGACAAATAGGCGGCGCTCAGCAACTCCATCGCTTCTCCGGCTCGGAGCTGGTCCAGGCCCAGGCTGAGAGCCGGGACGCCGACGGTCTTCAGCTTGATCGGGTTGGCGTCGTTGAACGCTTGAATTGCCTTGAAGGATTCCAGCAGAACCAGTTGTGCCGTCGCGGTTGGGGTGAGCGACTCGTGCGCGGAAATCGCCACGCCGGGTATCGCGTATTGGGGGCGGCCCCGTGCCACCTCAGCTTCAGGCATCCTGACCACGCGGGTCTGATGGAGAGCAACCGGCGGCCTTACCAGCCCCCACTCTAGAGCCGACATGAGGGGTATAAAGATGGCGTCCAACCCGCCGCTGAAGGACACCGCCTCCGCATAGCTTTTCAGCACGGTTACCTGAGGCAACATCGCCATCTCGGACGCGAGGCGCTCTGCCCGATCGGGGTCCGTTTCAATCACGTAGAGATGAACCTGGCTTGTCATGGTTTCGAACTCACCTCGGGGGTCACCTGTGGAAGGTCCTGATTCAGGATAAACACCGCTGGTCCTTCAGTTGCTGCACTCTGCTGGTAAGAATTCTGGACCAAGGCCGTCAGGGCGGTGCTAGTTACGATGCTCGTGGAAGGACCGCCCGTCGCAGCTTGCTGAACGCCAAATCGTTCAGCATCTTCTAGCGAATAAAAGAAACCTTTTCCCACAGCCCCGTTGAGAGCGGGATTCCAGACGCCGGTCGATTGCAAATCGGCCATCTCCGCGGAATCGACCGCCCGGAACAGTGTCGTCGTCTGCGGCGCGGTCTCAAGCTCGTTCTGGTACTCGATCATGGCCACGCCGTCCGGGAGAAAACAAGCAAGCGCAACCTCACGCTCTCATCGGAAGAAAAGGCCGCTGCTCAGTGCCTGCCCGTGTCTGGCCGTCCCAGCACGCGGTCATACTGGTAGAGGTCGCTGGTGGTTCCCAGCGCCTCGTTGTAGAGCACGGTCTCGCCCGTCGCCAGGTCCAGCTCCTGCGAAAACTCGTGGATGGCTCGCAGGTGATCCGCCGTCGCCGGAATCTCCAGCTTCGACGTCTTCAAAAATTTCTGGTACCCGCGATCCAGGATCCGGCTGATCTCCCCATTCAGCAGCCAGCCCGGCTTCTGCAGCAGCATGACCGGGCCGCTCTGGCCGTCGGCAATCTCCGCCGCCACACCGTATTTGCTGACCCGCATCGCGCCCGGACGCCGGCTTGCACCTTCGCCTGCCGGCGCAACATCAAATCGCTGGTTGCCCAGCTGCGCCAGCACGTCGTTAAAGCTTCTCTTCGGTGTCTTCTTCGCCATAAGTTAGACTCAACACAACTCTCGCACATCCATCCCCGCGACTCAACCTGCGCTTGCGCATCCCATAAACGATGACCACCGCGACCCAAATCCTCGGTACGAGCCTTTTAGAACGCATCGGCAACACTCCGCTCGTTCGTCTCGATGAGCTGACCACCGGGATGCCCGGCATCCAGATCCTCGGCAAGGCCGAATGGGCCAACCCGGGCGGCTCCGTCAAGGACCGCGCCGCCTCCGCCATCGTCGCCGACGCCCTGCGCCGCGGCCTGATCGGCCCAACCCAGGCCCTGCTCGACGCCACCAGCGGCAACACCGGCATCGCCTACGCCATGCTGGGCGCCGCCCTGCACTTTCCGGTCACGCTCTGCATGCCGTCGAACGTCTCGCCCGAGCGCAAGAAATATCTCGCGGCCTATGGAGCCAACATCGTCTGGACCAACCCCGCCGAGGGCTCCGACGGCGCCATCCGCATGGCACGCAAGCTCGCCGCCGAAGCGCCCGGCGCTTACTTCTACGCCGACCAGTACTCCAACGAGCAGAACTGGCTCTCCCACTACCACACCACCGCGAACGAGATCTGGGCCCAGACCGACCACCAGGTCACCCACTTCGTCGCCGGGCTGGGAACCTCCGGCACCTTCATGGGCACCACCCGCCGCCTGCGTGAGCTGAACCCCGGCATCCGCTGCATCTCCATGCAGCCGGACTCGCCCTTCAACGGCCTCGAAGGCTTGAAGCACATGGCGACTGCCATCGTCCCGAAGATCTACGACCCGACTCTCGCTGACGAAAACATCCCCATGGAGACCGAGCGCGCCTACGCCATGTGCCTCAGGCTCGCCCGCCGCTGCGGCCTGCTGGTCGGAGTCTCTGCCGGAGCGGCCGTCGCCACCGCGCTGCAGGTTGCCGAGCGCGAGCACGCCGCCGGCCGCGAGGCGGTCATCGTCACCATCCTCTGCGACTCCGCTGAAAAGTACATGTCCGAGCGCTTCTGGACCGAAGCTCCGGACATCCTCTGAACCTGCGAACCGAGAACCGCGAATTGAGTACAGCACCCATGCTCCAACTCACCCACACCGACTACGAGACCCTGCGCGCCCACGGCGAAGAGACCTACCCGCACGAGTGCTGCGGCGTCCTGCTGGGCAGGAGCGAGGATGGCGCCAACATCGTCCACCAGGTCGTCCGCGCCGGCAACACCCGCACCGACTCCGCCCACAATCGCTACCAGATCGCGCCCGCCGAGCTCATCCGCATCCAGCGCCAGGCCCGCGGTCTGGCGCTCGACATCGTCGGCTTCTACCACTCGCACCCGGACCACCCCGCGCAGTGGTCGCAGACCGACTTTGCCGAAGCCCACTGGCTCGGCTGCAGCTATATCATTACGCGGGTCGCGCAGGGTAAAGCGGATGTCACCAACTCTTTCCGGCTCAGCGGGACCAGCGAAGAAGACAAAAGCTTTCAAGACGAGCCGATCGAAATTATGATCAAGCAGGCAGTCGCATCCCCCGCATGACCTTCACCACCTCCATCCGCGCTTGTTGTCCCAGCGGTCGTTGTCCTCGCCGCTGTTGTAGCCGCTAGCGGCAACCGCGCCGCCGTGAACGCTTCCGGCATCGTCTTCTTCCCACCAAACCCTGCTCCCCACACCCCGCTCTCAGGAGAACCATGCTTATCCATATCCCCACTCCGCTTCGCGCTTACACCGGCCAGAAGGAATCGATCGACGTAATGGGCACCACCGTCGCCGACTCGCTCGAAGCTCTGGTCGCCACGTACCCCGATCTCCGCGCCAATCTCTTTTCGGCCGACGGCAATCTCCGCTCCTTCGTCAACGTCTACCTGAACGACGAAGACATCCGCTACCTCCCGGAAAAAGAAAAGACCTCGGTTTCGGACAAAGACGAACTCACCATCATCCCCTCGATCGCCGGCGGCCGCTGACAACGCGAAAGAGTCCTGTTCGTTCGAGACGCCCGCGTGCCTATACTGACTTCAGCTCTCAACCCCAGTTCAAGAGGATTTCACGCGGATGATAAGGAACCTTGCCTTCGTATTTCTCGCAGTTCTCGCAGTTCCGGTAGTCCACGCCTCCGATCGCGTTCTGCCAAAAGCCTGCGGAAGCGATGCCGTGTCCTTCGACATCAAGACGTCCAAGGGGCCCGCTCAACTCGCCCCACCCGCGGAGGGCATGGCGAAGATCGTCTTCATCCAGACACTTGTCAAGAAGGGTTTCGCTCCGCTTTATGCGAAGTCCGACTTCACGACTCGCTTTGGCCTGGACGGATCATGGGCCGGTGCCGCAGGCAACAACTCCTACTTGACCCTGGACGTCGCACCCGGGGAACATCACGTTTGTGCAAGCGTGCAGGGGTTTGCGAGCTCGGTGAAGGAGATGATCGGGATGAGCTCGTTCACCGCCGAAGCGGGGAAGGTCTATTACTTTCAATTCACCGCGGAAAGGATCTCGGTCGCGTCCGGGGAGGGCGGCAACTACTATTCTTCCTCCTTCGACGCACTGAAGCCAGACGAAGGCGAGTTCCGGGTAAGCGCATCGAAACTCAGCGAGTCAAAGCCAAAGCACTGAGTTCCTTCGCGCAAATGCGAGCGATGATGCAGAGGGCTGACTGAACCCCCGACAGCCAGTCCGTCATCGAATACATTGAGGGACCCATGACCACAGCCACGCTCGAACCCGTCACCGAACTCCCCAGACTTACCAACGAAGAGGTCGCCCGCTACTCTCGCCACCTGATCCTGCCGGAGGTCGGCTACGAGGGCCAGCAGAAGCTCAAAGCCGCGAAGGTGCTGTGCGTCGGCACCGGCGGCCTGGGCGCGCCGCTCGCGCTCTACCTCGCAGCAGCCGGCGTCGGGACGCTGGGGCTGGTCGACTTCGACACCGTGGACGCCTCCAACCTGCAGCGCCAGGTCATCCACTCGACCGCGACCGTCGGCAAGCTCAAGGTGGACTCCGCCGAAATCATGCTGAAGGGCTTGAACCCGAACCTGAACGTGATCAAGTTCAACACCATGCTGACCTCCGCCAACGCGATGGAGATCTTCAAGGACTTCGACATCATCGCCGACGGCACCGACAACTTTCAGACCCGCTACCTGGTCAACGATGCCTGCGTCCTCTCCGGCAACAAGCCCAACGCGTACGGCTCCATCTTCCGCTTCGAGGGCCAGGCCTCGGTCTTCGCCACCGAGGAAGGCCCATGCTATCGCTGCCTCTACCCCGAACCGCCGCCGCCGGGCCTTGTCCCGTCCTGCGCTGAAGGCGGCGTGCTCGGCATTCTGCCCGGTCTGGTCGGCATCATCCAGGCGACCGAAGTGATCAAGCTGATTCTCGGCATCGGCGACAGCCTCATCGGCCGGCTGTTGCTGGTCGATGCCCTGGGCATGAACTTCCGCACCCTCAAGCTGCGCAAGAATCCCGATTGCCCGGTCTGCGGCACCCATCCCACCGTCACCGCGCTGATCGACTACGACCAGTTCTGCGGCATCCCCAAACCCACCACCACCGGGCCGCTCGAGGTCGCCAAGGATCAGAACGTGACCGGTTCCATCGTCGACGGCATTCGCCAGATCACCGTGCAGGAGCTCAAGCGCCGCCAGGACGCGCAGGAAAACTTCTTCCTGCTCGACGTCCGCGAGCCCCACGAGTATCCCATCGCCAACCTCGGCGCCCCCCTCATTCCGGTCGGCTCGCTCGAATCCCGCATCTCCGAGGTTCTCGTCCCCAAAGACGCCGAAATCGTTGTCCACTGCCGCTCTGGAGCCCGCAGCCAGAAAGCCGCCGTCATCCTCAGGAATCACGGCTTTACCCACGTTGAAAATCTGGCCGGCGGCATCCTCGAGTGGGCCGACAAGATCGATCCCTCCATGCCCAAGTACTGACCGATCCCCAGGCGCTGGCAGCCGCTCAGCGGCGCGCGCGCCTGGGATCGGACTCGACCCGCTCGCATGGGATCGGATTCGACCTGCTCGCCGGGCTATGCGATCCGCTCTGAGCCGATGAGCTTCAGGCTTATAGCTCACAGATCCGCCGCTTGCCGGGCGTGAAGCTCGCGCGGTCATGCTACAGGCCCTGGACTTGCCGATCATGCGATAAGCAATTTGCTCGCTAACCCTGAACTCCCAACTCCCGAAATCGCCTTCTCTCCTGCGCACAGGCCCTCAGCCAGCGGCCATCCGGCAGCATCCCCACATCGACCGTCAAATCGCCATCCCCCGAACGTCCCATGACTAAAGTCTTTGGCGCTCCAGCCGAAGACTGACTCAGTTCCTCTCCCACCACTCAGTCCGCCGATAAGCCGGTAAGCGAAGCGCTCCCCACGCTTCCATCTGCTTACCGCAAGGACACTCCGTGCCCGTTTTCCTCCGCTCCATCTCTGCAATCTTCCGCCAGCGCCTCATCCTGGTCTTGCCATTCCTCCTCGCCGCCACTGCCGTGCTGCTCTCCCAATCCCCGCTGCGCCCCAGCCAACTCCCGGCCGCCATCGCCGCCTCCCGTCGCCTCGCTGAGCTCCCCCGCGCCGCCACGCTGCATCTTTCGCTTGGCCTGCCCCTGCGCAACCAGTCCGAGCTCGATCGTCTCCTCGCCGATCTCGCCGATCCAGCCAGCCCGCGCTTCCGCCAGTTCCTCACCCCCGCCCAGTTCGCCGATCAGTTCGGCCCATCTGCCGACGACTACCGTGCGGTCATCCGCTTCGCCGAGGCCAACCACCTCACCGTCACCGCCACCTACTCCAATCGCCTCGTCCTCAGCGTCTCCGGCGCGGCGGCCGACATCGAATCCGCGCTCCAGGTCAAGCTCAGCCAGTATCAGCACCCCACCCGCGGCGAGTTCTTCGCGCCCGACCGTGAGCCCACGCTCCCTCCCGGCCTCAACGTCCTCGATATCGCCGGCCTGGACAACTTCACGCCGCCCCGCCCCATGAATCTCACCCGCGCCGAGCTCGCCTCCGGCAAGCCCTTCGTCACCGGCTCCGGCCCCGCCGGCTACTTCATCGGCAAGGACTTCCGCGCCGCCTACGCTCCCGGCGTCACCCTCACCGGCGCCGGCCAGACCGTCGGCCTGCTCGAGTTCGACGGCTACTTTCCCGCCGACGAAACCGCCAACTTCGCCCAGGCGGGTCTGCCTGCCGTCCCCACCCAGACCATCCTGCTCGATGGCCTCACCGGCTCCGCCGGCGGCGACAACATCGAGGTCATCCTCGACATCATGATGGCCTCCTACATGGCGCCCGGCCTCAACAAAATCATCGTCTACGAGGGCGGGAACCCCAACGACCTCTTCAACCGCATGGCCACGGACAACCTCGCCCAGCAGCTCAGCTCCTCCTGGGGCTTCGGCATCAATGCCACCACCGAGCAGATCTTCAAGCAGTTCATCGCTCAGGGCCAATCGATCCTCCAGGCCTCCGGCGACTCCGGCTCCTATGCGAACGGCATCATGCCCCCTTCGGACGATCCCAGCGTTACCGTCGTCGGCGGCACCTCACTCGTCACCTCCGGCCCCGGCGGCGCCTGGCAGTCGGAATCCACCTGGTCCGGCTCGGGCGGCGGCGTCAGCACCACTTACCCCATCCCGGCTTGGCAGGTAGGCCACAACATCGCCGCCGCCGGCGGCTCCGCCACCATGCGCAACACCCCGGACGTCGCCCTCACCGCCGACATCCAGATGTACCTTATCTGCAATAACGGACAGCAGATCTCGGTCGGCGGAACCAGCGCCGCGGCGCCGCTCTGGGCCGGCTTCATCGCGCTCGCCAACCAGCAGGCCGGCACCGCCAGAAAACCTTCCGTCGGCTTCCTCAACCCGCCGCTCTATACCATTGGCGGCAGCGGTGCCTACGCCGCCGGCATGCACGACATCGTCTCGGGCAGCAACGGCGGATTCAAGGCCCTCCCCGGCTACGACCTCACCACCGGGTGGGGCTCGCCCGCAGGCCAGCCCCTCATCTACGATCTCAGCGGAACCTCCGCCGGTCCCACGTTCACCCTGACTCCCTCAGCGTCCACGCTCGCGCTTCACCCGTCCAGCACCATCTCCACCACCATCGCCATCGGCTTCCAGAACAGTTTCTCCGGAGCGGTCGCCCTGGCCGTAACCGGGCTTCCCGCCGGGGTAACGGCCAGCTTCGGCTCTCAGCCCACGGCCACGACCGCCGGAACCTCCAGCCTGCTCACCCTCACCTCCACCGCGGCTGCCACGGTCGGCACTTCGGCCATCACCATCACCGGCACCTCCGGCGCCCTGAAAGCCTCGGCCGCCGTCGCCCTCTCCGTCGTCACCCCCAGCTTCACCCTCACCCCCGCATCCGCCGCGATCACCGTCTCGCGGCCTAACTCCGCCTCCACCGCCATCGCCGTCAACGCCCTCAACGGCTTCACCGGCACGGTTGCCCTCGCGCTCTCCACCACCCTGCCCGCCGGGGTCACCTCCACCTTCACCCAGGCTACGGCCAGCGCACCCGCCGCCATCACCTTCGCCGTCGCCAGCAGCGCCGCCACCGGGGCCTACCCGCTCACCCTCACCGGGACCTCGGGTGCGCTGAAGGCGACAACCTCCATCACTCTCACCGTAGTGACCCCCAGCTTTACGCTCGCCAGCAGCGCAGCCACCGTCACCATCTCCCGTCCCGGTTCCGGGTCCACCTTCCTCAACGTCAGCGAGATCAACGGCCTCACCGGCAATGTCGCTCTCACGCTCGGCACGCTGCCCGCCGGCGTGACCGCCTCATTCGGCATCGCCTCCACCTCCACCCAGAGCACCCTCACCCTCACCGCCGCAAGCACCACCGCCGCCGGAACCTATCCTGTCACCGTCAACGGCGTCAGCGGCGCTCTCAAGGCCTCCACCACCTTCAACCTGAGCGTCGTCATCCCCAGCTTCAACCTGTCGTTCGTGCCCGGAACCCTCGCGGTACCGCGCGGCTCCTCCGCCAGCGGCTCCGCGAATATTGCCTCCGTCAACGGATTCTCCGGAAAAGTTACCCTCACCGCCACCGGCATGCCTGCGGGTGTCTCGCTCCTGCTCGGCACCGCCACCTCCACCGCCATCCCCGTCACCTTCGGAGCCCTGCCCACAACCGTCGCCGGCAGCTACCCCGTCACCCTCAACGCATCGTCAGGCACCCTCACCAGCTCCGCCCGGCTCACCCTCACCGTCATCGCCCCGCAGGTCGGCACCGCCATGGTCAACCTCGCCGCCTACTACAACATCAACGCCATCGACGCGGACAGCCTCGCCTTCCCCGGCGGCGGTATCGATGGTGGCCTCAATGGAACCAGCGAGGCCTACTCCTCGACCCTGCTCGGCGTGCAGCAGACCGTTGCCGGCACCAGCTTCTACTTCGGCCCATCCAATGCGCTCGACGCTGTGAGCGGCCAGACAGTGCCGCTCCCAGCCGGCCAGTTCAGCTCCCTCCAGCTTCTGGCTACCGCGGTCAACGGCGGCCAGGCCGCCCAGACCTTCAAGATCTCCTACACCGACGGCACCTCAACCACCCTCACCCAAAGCCTTAGCGACTGGTTCTCCCCCGCCGGCTACCCCGGGGAAACCCGGGCTCTCACCATGGCGTATCGCGATACCGGTGGCGGCCTGATCGATCACCGCACCTTCTACCTGTACGGTTACAACCTCGCCCTGAACCCGGCCAAGACCGTCGCCAACGTCACCTTCCCCAGCAATCGCAACGTTGTCATCCTGGCCGCGACTCTCACCGGGGCCACCGCCTCCACCCACTAATCAGCTCGTCAGCTCACGCAGGGGATCTGCGTTCGTCCCTCGAAGAACTTCGGGCGCCCCATGTCTCGATCTCGAGACATGGGGTTTTTGCTCTCCACCCGTACTCTCTCATCAAAGGGCCCTATTCCGTTCCTCATCACTGCACATTCATTGGTGCACTGCAGTATCTTGTTCCACCCCTAACTCTTCTGCTTTGAAGAATATAGACAACAATCGCAGGGAGGGGTCCTGAAACCTAGGCTGTCTCCTCATCCTTGTCGTCCACCACCAGCATCTCGAGCGCCAGTGGAGCCTCCAGCATGCAATCCATCGCCGCAATGGAGTCCACCGCCTCGGCGATCACCGAGTTCAGCGTCGGCTCCGTCGTCACCACGAACGGCAGTCGATTCTTCGGATATCCCCTCCGCTGCAGCAGCGAGTCAATATTCGCCCCCACCTTCGACAGCGCCCCCGAGATCGCGGACACAATCCCCGGCTTGTCGTTCACCACGAAGCGCAGGTAGTGCGGCGCCACCGAATCGCCAGTCACCGCCTTCGCCGTCACCGGCAGCCCCACGCAGCGCGCGCCCTGCGCCACCGCCAGCAGATCCGACACCACCGCCACCGCGGTCGCATCGCCCCCCGCCCCATGCCCCGAGAACACCACATCCCCGCCATACCGCCCGGTCGACACCACCATATTCTGCGTTCCGTGCGACCAAGCCATCGGCGAGGACAGCGGCACGAGCATCGGCGCCACCCGCGCCTGAACGCCCTGACCCTCCGCCTGGACGGTCGAGACCTGCCGGATCGTGCAACCCAGCTCCTTCGCATAGTGAAAATCCACCAGCGAAACCCCAGCAATCGTCTGCGTCGGCACGGTATCCGGGTCGAGCTCCGCCTGCAACCCAATCCGCGACAGAATACACAGCTTCGCACACGCATCGAACCCATCCACATCGGCCGACGGGTTCGCCTCCGCATACCCCAGCCGTTGCGCGTCGGCCAGAACCTCCGCGTACTCCGCCCCCGTCTCCATCCGGCTCAGCATGTAGTTGCACGTCCCATTGACGATCCCGCTGATCCGCAAAGGCGTGCTCGCCGCCTTCATCTTC
>CAJCHN010000089.1 GCA_903970285.1 Rhodanobacteraceae bacterium
GCGCGCAAATAAACGGTTCCGTCCACGCGGGCAACTTCAGTCAGCCCCCAGACCTTCGTGTAGAAGTCCAGAGACCGCGCCAGGTCAGGGGTTCCAAGCGCCACGCTGCAAATTTCAACTATGGGAAAGCGGCTCATGCGATAGCTCCTGACAGGCCAAGAAACCGCTTTGCGTTGGCAACAAGCAGCTTCTGCTGGAGCGCTGCGTCGTCACTCGTCTTGCAGATTCGCTCTACAGGGTGGCGCTCGTGAAAGTTGAAGGGATAGTCCGTTCCGACCATAAGCCCCGTGTCTCCGAAGGTCGCGAGTAGGTGCCGCAGGGTCGGCTCATCATAGACGAGAGCGTCGTAGAAAAAGCGTCGCGCCTGCGCATAGACATCAGCGTGCACGCACTCACGCAAGGCCGGGAAGACACGCATTCCCTCATCGAGCCGAGGCAGCAGCGAGGCCAGCGTTCCGCCACCGTGACTGAACGCGATGCGGAGCGTGGGGAAACGCTCAAGCGTGTTGCCGGTGATGACTGACGCGGCGGCCAGCCCGATGTCGGTCGGGTATCCAAGCACCTGCTGCAGCGCGTTGGGGCCGACCAGGCGGTCCATACCGGCAGGCCGCACAGCATGGACGAAGACAGCAGCATCCAGGCGCTCGGCAGCGGAGAAGAACGGGTCAAACTGCGGGGCCCCGATAGGCACGCCGTTGATGTTGCTGCCGATCTCCACACCCGCAAAGCCAAGCGTCTGGCGGGCACGCGTCAACTCCGCAATAGCAATGTCGAGGTCCTGCAGCGGGACGGCGGCCAGCCCGATCAGACGGCCGCCGGAGGCTGTCACAAATTCAGCCGTCTGGTCGTTGATGTAGCGCAGGAGATCGTCCGCGTCCAGCGCGGGAAGCCAGTAAGAAAACAGCTCCGGCATTGGGGAGACGACCTGCAACGCCACGTGCATGGCATCCATGTCGGCGATCCGCTTAGGCACGTCCCAGCAGCGATCGGTGAGCGTGCGGTAGACCCTGCCGTCGATCATGATGTTGCGATGGCAGTCGTGCGCGGACTCCAAGGACGGCCATCCGGCCTGTCCGCGCAACGAAGGCGGAAAGGCGGCGGGCACAACGTGGGCGTGAATGTCGATCGCTCTGTGCATTGGCTTCAGGCCTCGGCAGCAATGCCGTTGCGGAGCGTGCCCAGCCGCTCAATCTCCACCTCGACCGTGTCGCCCGGCTTCATCCAAAGCGGCGGCGTACGTTTGACGCCGACACCACCGGGCGTCCCCATCAGGATCACATCGCCCGGCTCGAGCGGATTGAACGACGAGCAGTACTTGATCACGGTAGGAATGTCGAAGATCATCTGGCCGAGTGTGGCATCCTGCACCACCTCACCGTTCAAACGGGTCTGGATCCGCAACGGCGCAAGCTCTCCAAGCTCTTCCGGCGTCATCATCCAGGGCCCAAACGCACCCGTCTGCGGAAAGTTTTTTCCAGGCGTGAACTGATGCGTGTGGTGTTGCCAGTCCCGCACGCTGCCGTCGTTGTAGCAGGCATAGCCGGCCACATGTTCAAAGGCATGCTCATGTTCGATATACCGGCCAGCCTTGCCGATCACAACGGCAAGCTCCCCCTCATAGTCGAGATTGGTAGAGACCCTCGGTTGAAGAATATCGGCCATGTGAGCCGTCTGGGTATTCGCAAACCGCCCGAAAATCGTAGGGTGCTGAACGACGGCGCGGCCAGTCTCCTTGCGGTGCGTCTCGTAGTTTAGGCCCACGCAGAATACCTTGTCGGGATTCGGAATGACCGGCAGCCACTCAAGCTCGGCGAGGGGACTTCGCGCGGACCGCGTCCTTGCTTCCGCCGCCTCTCCGAAGGCTTGCGCGGCGATCAAACCTTTTAGGTCCGCATAGCGCCCGCTCAGGGTCTTGCCGACATGGAACGCGGTGTCACCTTCGATGATGCCCCAGGTGCTCTCCCCTGCGAGCCGGTAACTGGCTAGTTTCATGGTTCTCCTTGATGCGCGGAAGGTGCGGAACGCGCTCGTGCGGTTGATGGTACTCCACGGTACCAGTAGTTTGTCAAACCATACCGATTCCATCCCACGATCGCGTGGCCCGCTCACTTTTTCCTTTACAAAGCCCATTGCGTTTTGCTATGAATTGGCAGTCGCGAAATGGTACGGGTTAGTACCATTTGCAAGAAAGCCTGCGTCACACCAGGCGAAATGAAGCCTAAAATTCAAAGAAATCTTGCGCCTGGCCGCAAGAAGGATGACACGGTGAATCTCAATCAGTTACCCGGTAAGCCCTCCCCCTACAAGCTGGAAGCCGGGGAAGGCATGCGTTACGTGATCGGCCGGCATCTCGCCACCGTTATCGCCCGTGCAGAAGATCTGGGCGTCGCGATGGCGGGCACCATCCTCTCCGGCTCAAAAGGCGCACACTTCCCACTTCACAGCCACCAGTCAACCCACGAGGCGATGTTCATCCTTGAGGGCGACGTCTCGCTCACCCTGGGCAACAAGGTGTTCGAGCTCTCTCCCGGCGATTACGTCAACATTCCGCCCGGAACGCCGCATGCGTTCACCTACCTCGATCATCGCGGCAAACTGGTTGCCTGGACCTTTGGCGGCAATGCCAACACGCTTTACGCCGCACTGGGCCAGCCTTATGAAGGCACGGTCTACTCGGAGTCGTCCGCAGACATCGACTGGGGACGCGCGGTCGATGGCGTGGATGTACAGTTTGTCGACCATGGGTCCGATCTCGTCGCGAGCACAGCAAAGCTCGAGGCAGCTCCCGAGGGCGCGGTGCCTTTTGTCCTGCGTGGCGGCGAAGGCGAGCGCATGCTGGCCGGCGAGCAACTCTATACGCTCATGGGCATGGCGCACAACAGTGACGGCCTGTTCCACTCGCTGATGACCGAAGGCCCCAAGGGCCCGATGATTCCCAAGCACATGCACGAGAAGACCTGCGAGACCTTCTTCTGCCTGAGCGGCGGCATGGAGATGCTGGTCGGCGATGAGGCTATCTCGCTCGCGCCCGGCGACTTTCTCTACATCCCTGCCGGCGTACCGCATGCGTTCCAGCTGGTCAAGAACGACACCCGCTTCATGGGCTTTCTGACGCCTGGGAACTTCGAGCAGTTTTTCCGCTATCTCTGCCAGCCCTTCGATGGCTACATGTACCCGTTGGTGCCCCCACCGTTCCGATTCGACCGCGTCATCCAGCACCTGGCCGAACTCGACCTGAAGCTGCTGGGGCGTCCTGGCGGACCACCACCGCCACCACCCGCTGCAGCCGCATAGGAGAGATCGATGGAAGCCCCACGGTATGAAGTCCAGGTTTTTCGTGACCTGGTGTACAGCCATGCAGGAGGTTCGCCAAGACTGGCGGACCTCTATCTGCCGCAAGGTGTCGCTGGCAGGCTGCCGGTCATCGTATGGGTTCATGGCGGCGGATGGCGCTTCGGCGATCGTCACCTCTCACCCGACCTTACCCGCTGGTTCGCGGCGCGTGGCTTTGCAATGGTGACCTTCGACTATAGGCTCAGTGGAGAAGCCATCTTCCCCGCGCCAGTCATCGACCTCAAAACCGTCATCCGCTGGGTCCGTTCCGTCGCGGACCAGTATGGCCTCGATCCGGAGGCGATTGGCCTTTGGGGATCGTCGGCCGGCTCGCAATTATCCGCCATCGCCGCGCTCTCGAACGACTTAATCTTCGTCAGCGACGAGCACGCAGGCTTCAGCAATGCGGTTGCCTGCGTCGCGGATGCCTACTGCCCGACGGACTTCGCCCGGGTCGACGAGGATCGTATCGCCGTCCCGCCCAAGGTCCCTGACGCGGAGACAGTACTGGTCAAGATCACCGTCCCCACCTCACACCCGGACTCGTTTGAATCACGGCACATCGGTACGGCCGTCGTGGCGGGATCTCCGCAGGTGCTCGCTGCAAGTCCGCTGACTTACGTACATGCCGGTGCTCCCCCATTCCTGCTGCTGCATGGAGAGTCAGACGCGCTGGTCCCCTGGACGCAGAGCATGTTTCTGTACAAGGCACTGGAGAGCGCCGGAAACGACTCTACCCTGGTGCTCTTCGAGCGTTTTGGTCACGGGTTCCTGAACAACTCCGACCTCGATCAGACCGACTCTGGAGAGACGACGATCTATCGCCGGGGTTGTGAGCCCTACACCAGTGCGCAGCCTCTGCAGTGCTTCGCACTGTGCGAGAGATTCTTCCGTTACTTCCTGATCGAGGGAGCAGAGGCTGCAACCCCGTTTGCGCCCGAGATCGCGTAGATCGACAGGAAGGTCTCAACCGAGTGACGAATTCTGCTCGTCTTAGACTTGATCGCTTCCGTCTGGCCCAGCACGACTGCGGTCATCAATTGGGCGCCGATCACGAGGTCGAGAAAGTCGTCGGCGGCCTGCATAGCGTTGGCCTTGCGCAGATTGCCCAGCGCCATCTGCTCTTTCAGGTAGCGTGCAGTTGCCTTCCGTCCCGCGCCGGGACCGGTGTCGAAGAACTGCTGTGCGATGCCTGGACTATGGTAAAACTCGGCTGCGACGATCCTCATCAGATTGCCGAAACGCTCTGACAGGATGAAGCCCTGGATCACTTTCGCAGAGGTCAGCAGAACCTCTTCCAGCGGCGCCTGCGAGGCCCACGTATCGTCCATCCGCTCTCCCATCTGCGCCTGCAGGTCTTGCACGACAGCTGCAAGCAGGGCTCTCTTATCGGCAAAGTGGGAGTAGAGTTCGCGCTTCGACACTTTGGCCTGACGCGCGATTTCTGCAGTGCTGGTCTTCTCAAAACCGCTGGCCAAGAACTCGCTCGCGGCCGCGTTGAGGATGCGTTCCCGATGCGTTGGCTGACCTGCTTCGATTTTTGCCAATGTCAAAATCTCCAGGCCCAATCGACGGGCAATGCTTTGCTACAGCAGGAAATGCTTAAGGCTTAAGGCCCATTCTAATTGCTACAGCCGATCCCAGGCGGCATCAACAACCTCCTGCAGTGTGGGTAAACGTTCGGATCGCCCACGGCGTCGCCACGGCTGCAAGCAGCGCACCATACACCGCTTTCTCCAGCAGCAACGGCGTAAAGGCGAGCCCGTTCGGCAGCAGGTGAGGTAGCAGGGCCCAGCACAAACCCACAACCAAGCCAGTCATCACCAGCGCGCTCGCGATCGCGGTTGCGATCACTTTGCCCACTGAAATTCTTGTGTCGCGCGCAACCCATGGCAGTCTCCCTGCGAGGAGTCTTTGCCGGGTCAGCAAGCCGGGCACAAGACAAGCCATCAAGGTCACCATAAACGTCTGGGGTGCCATGTCTGGGACGATGCCGTGGGCGCCCAGAACCGGAATACGCGCCTGTGCGTGGAACACGACGTGGACGAACGCAAGGCTCAGCACCGTGTTGATGGCGACGCTGATCAAAGTTTCGGTGCGAACATAACCTGCGCGAGAACTCATGAGCTTCCTCCCCCTCGATCAACGCAGCAACGTGACAGGACCCAGCATGCCGGAAGGCATCAACGGGGAATCCTTGCTGTAGGCATGAATTCCCGTAAAGGTCTGGCGCGCCGTCACGCCCGGCTGCTCATCGCCGATCAGCCGATTAGGCCACAGGTTGGTCACCTGCACGCTGATAATGTTGTCCCCCGCATGCAGCAGATGTCCCAGCGGCAGACGATAAGGCGGCGCCCACAGGATCCTGTCGATCTTCGCACCGTTGACCGAAACCTCCGCAATCTCGCGCACGTCGCCAAGATCGAGCAAGAGATTCTGGGCGGCTTCCGCATCGGTCAGCCGTACCGTCCTGCTGTAGGTCGCGGTGCCGGAAAAGTACTTCGTGGCCGCATTGCTCGAGTCCGTCCACGATCGCAAAGCCGGCTGCGCAACTGCGCCAATGCCAGGCACCGCAAGCTGCCAGCCCTGGCTCAGGTCGCGCACCGCCACCGGCACAGTTGTCGCGACGCTGGTTTGCCGGGCATTGGTAGTTCGCCCAAACACCACAAACGTAGAGCCCTCTGCGTCAAAGTGTAGCGGCACGGTCGTCATGCCGTCCTTCATCGAGTAGGCGAGCGGGGTCCGCTCTCCTGTCATCGGATTCCATGCTGCCGGAACGCGATTCACGGCTCGAAACGTCACTCTCGTATCGAAGGCATGCTTCTTCTGGGTAGCCAAAAAGTAGATCTCATCCTCAGTAGAGTGGCGATGCAGCCACACAAGATCTTGGTCGGAGCTCCCGCTGGGCATGGGCCGCAGCAAGTCGGGCCCTGCATTCTCGGCTGCCGTGTAAGTCAGATCCGGCTGCAGCATGAGCTGCCGCAAGAGCGATTCGATCTCGCCACTTGCAAAGACGCGTCCCTTCCCGGCCACGTGTCCCGCTGCGGAGGCCGGTTCCGCCCCCCACAACTTCTCCGTCAGCCGTGAAAACTCAGCGGCAGAAGCCTGGTCTGCCGCGCTGGGCGACGACCGCGGTCGCGGCCCAAGCATGGTCGCGCCGTTGCTCACCAGCTGGTCGAGCTTTCGCAACAGCGCGAGCGTCATCATCCGCATCTCGGCTGGCAATACAAGCAGCCGGTAACTCATCCCCCCATCGAGCAGCAGGCGCTCGCCCTGCACACTGGCGTGGTGCAGCAACACATCGTCGTTCACGTAGTCGAAGCCGTAGTGGACTGGAAGCGCCGGAACACTGGCCTTCCAGAACGGCACCACGGCCGGAGCGCCTTCGCCGTAGAGATAAGCCACATCCGCAACATACGTCCCTTGCTGCAGCAGATACGACGTCCGTGCCAGATAAGTGGTCCACGCAACAGCCTGCTCGGCCCAGGTAATGTTGCGCGTAAAGTTCTGCCCAAAGGGCCCAAGGGTCAGCCCCGGCTTGTGGGCGTCGTCGACAAAAGGTTGGTGGTCGGACGTGTGGATGACGATGCGGTTGATGCCGCGCGCAAACGTCTCATCAGCCAGCGGCTTCAGGTAGAAGGGCGATTGCCCCCACCCCGGCATCCCAATCGTCGTCGTGAAAGACTCCGCGGCGGCGATCGGCTTGCCGTAGATGTGGGCCGCGGAGGCAGCTTCGCGAATATCCGCAACGTGGGTCGGCAGGTCGTGCTCGCCCGGCGCAGGCGTCCAGAACTCACCCATCGGCACCGTTACCTGGCCCTTGTTCAACAGTCCGTCGCCGGTGGTCGGCAGGTCGGTCCCCATGGCTTCGGCGTAAAGGCTCAGGCCGGCGGGTTGGATGGCTGCAGTAAACACCTTGAAGTGATTCTCCGCCAGCATTTCTCCGAGCGTGAGGCGAAAGTCCCAGAGAAATGCATCGCTACGCTCCGCACTGCCGACAACCCGGCCGGTAAGCGCCGGCAAGAACGGTATCAGGCTATAGCCCCGGCGAGTGCGAAACTCCTCTTCCATGCGCTCGGTCCAGTTGGAATTCCCCGCCTCCCAGCTATCCAGCAGGTAGTTGCGAAAGCTCTTTCCGTAGTACTCACCCGCCACGCTCGAAATCATCGCCGTGTAGGTCCGAGCGTAAGCCTCGACGTCATCCCTGCTGTACTTGTCTACCTCGAGCCCGGTCGCCGCCGGGGTCGCTGGATGATTTTTCTCTCCCGTAAGCGAGTATCCGAAACGCAGCACCACCCAGTCGCCCGCCGGTGCCTGCCAGTTCAACGTTCCATCCGTCTGCATCTTCGACGTCAGATCGAGCACTCCATCTTCAGCAACAGCAACCGCTGCAGGGCTGGCCGGAGTCGGCGAAGATGCGTCCGCAATGAATACGCCGAAGGACGCCTTGTCCTCCCACTGATTGATCTGCGGCGAGGTATGGATCACAGCCTCCGACAGCGTGACGCCTTCGATCAGCGGCAACCCCAGTGCCATCGCAATGGGATTCGGCGGTGCAGCCTGCAGGCGCAAACGGTAGAAAGTCGCCGTTACAGGAGCATAGGCGTACGTGCGCAGCGTAAAGCCGCCACCCGCTGAGGAAAGCGCTCCCGGCAGCTCAGCCAGCGGCCTCCAGCTCTGGCCGTCGTCGCTGCATTCAATCGTCCCATGCGGCAAAGGTGGAGCTAGAAAGCCACCGGTTACCCCCACGCCCACGGTCATTCCGTAGGTCGTTGTCGGCCTCGCGTAAGTAAATTGGATCCACCCGCCGGTCGACCCCTTTGGCGGCGTCAGCAAAGTCATCTTGCCCAGGTCCGCGCCCTTCAGGAGCTTCAGGTCTACGGGCGTCGCCGAGTTCGTCGTAAGCACAGGCGCGACCGCCTTCTCCTTTACATCCCGCCGATACGCCACCACCTTGACATCCCGGTAAAAACGCGACGTAGGCGGCGGAGGCGCGATTGGCAAGGCAGGTAAAGTCCCGGGCAGATCGACAGGCGTGGGGAACGACATATCCGGAGCCGAAGGCATCGTCTGATACTTGCCCACCGTATCGGGTGGCGCGGTCAAGATCTGGTGCACCTTACCGGGCCCCGTGACCAGCGTTTCGCTCCACACGTACTTCTTCATTCCCTGTTGTGGCTCCACCCACGGTCCGGCCGTCTCGCTCCATCCGCCCGAGGCCGCCATGCCCATCTCCAAATGCAGGCGGTCTGCTTCCGCTGCCGCATGGTGCCACGCATCCTTCCACTCCGGCGTCATCCAGATCAGCGGCTTCTCCACAAACCGCGGCGTCGACAGATCGCCATCGAACATCTGGAATCCGCCCAGGTTGATGCGGTGCATCCACTCCAGGTCGGCCGTGATGCCTTCCTTGGTGACGTTGCCGCTCAGCCAGTGCCACCACACCCGCGGCTTCGCACTATCCGGCGGCTTTATAAAGTTGCGTTCCATCTCCGACTGCGCGTGCACACTGCCGAGCAAGGAAAGTGTGCAAGTCAACGCAAGGCCCACACGCGATAGTGGTCTCATCGTCAGCCATCCTTTAAAGCTTGGACTTTTTGGCCAGATCGCCCAACACGTAAGCGCTCCGTTTTGGCGTCCGCTTCTGCGTCGCGCGGTCCACTGCAACCAGCCCAAAGTGGATGTCGAAGCCGAACACCCACTCGAAGTTATCGATCAGCGACCAATGGATATAGGAACGTACATCCACGCCGTCCTTGCGGCATCGTTCGACGCCTGCCACCGCACGCTTAATGAACTCCACCCGGCGCGTGTCGTCGTTCGTGCTGATACCGTTCTCGGTCACCATCACGGGAACGCCGGTCTCCCGGGCCACCAAGCGAATGACATTCTCGAGCCCCTCGGGATAGAACTCCGAATGGTTCTGCGTCTGCTCCGCGCCCTCAGGAACAGGCAGGTTCCCAGCGCCGACAAACGAGCGGCCGTAGTTCTGCACGCCAATGTAATCATCCGTCTTGGCGATATCTAACCACGGCTGGTACACCTCACGGCGCTTCACCTCCACCTGGCTCGCGGTCTTCATCGCTGGCAGCGGCGCCTGGTCGTCCTCAATCGCCAGGCTGAAGCCTACGGGCAACCCGGAGCGTTCAGCCTTGATCGCCTTGCGAGACTCGCGATGCGCGACCAGCATGCCATCTCGCATCTTCTCCGGATCACCCATGAAGTACGAGCTGAATTTGGCGGTGGTCTGGGTACGCGTCCGCGCCAGGTTGCTCAGGATAAAGTCGCTCAGGTTTCCACCGGGCATTTGCATCCACCGAAAGAGCATAAACAGATTGGGCTCGTTCAACGTCATCGCGTAGCCAATTAGATCGCCCAGGTCGCGCGTTACGCGTGCACAGTAACGTGCAAACAAAGCCGGCGCATCCGCACTCTCCCAGCCGCCGGCCAGGGCAAACCACGCTGGCGTCGCGTCGTGGTTGTACGTGACGATTGGAGTAATCCCGTGCTTGTGGCAGGCCTCCAGCATGCGCCGGTAATGCGCAATCTCGGCGGCGGAAAACGCACCCTTTACCGGCTCGATCCGCGACCACTCCACTGAGAAGCGGTAGGCGTTGAGCCCGAAGGACGCCAGCATCGCGATATCTTCCTCAAACAGGTGATAGTGGTCGCAGGCATCGCCTGAGGGCTCCTTGAAGATGGAGTTCGGCAGATTCTCGAGCAGCCAGCAGTCGTCGTTGACCAGGTTGCCTTCCACCTGGTGCCCTGCAGTCGCCGCACCCCACAAGAATTTGCTCTTGGTAGTAGCGGTCTCTACCGGTCGGCCCTGCGCCTGCGCAGCGGGAGCACTCAGCGCCGTGACGGACGAGGCCGCCCCGGCACAAAGCAGGCCGAGCGCATTGCGTCGTGTCAGTGATCTTTCATTCATCGTCCTGTCTCCCATGGCTGCCCCGCGGTGGTGAAAGCGTGCGACCGGTACGCAGCAGTACCATTTCCCGGATAACTGATAACAGATTGGCTAGACAGTTGTAAAGCCATGGTTCTGCATGGTCCCGGCTGACGGACAGCCCGCTGCGGAGCTCTTCCCCGGGCGGGTCACAGGCGCTGTGAAAGTTTTTCTTTACAGTCCTTGAAACGTCGTGGTACAAACGGACCCGAATAGAAAGGTACTGAAGAGTACCACTGAAATTCTGTCTCAGCGTTCCGGGTCTCCGGCGATGCGACGCTTTCAGCTCCGATCGATACCAGGCAGACGATCGGGACACGAATCTCAATGACGCAGCGCAGGAGAAATATGATGTTCATGAAAACCAAGCTCGCAGTACTCGCCACCATCGTCTGCATCGCTTCGGCAGGAGCCGCTTACGCGCAGGTCTCCACCGCAACCATCACCGGTGTCGTGCAAGATGCGGGGGGCGCTATCATCCCCGGCGCAGTCATCGTCGTCCGCCAGACCCTCACCAACACGACCTCCCAGACCGTCAGCACCGGCAGCGGCAGCTTTTCGCTCCCGGCCCTTCCGGTCGGCCCATACGCGATGACCATCACATCGCCCGGCTTCTCGAAATACGAGCGCACCAACATCGTGCTCACCGTCGGGCAGGTTGCCAACTTCGAAGTTCAGCTTCCGGTCGGCGCCGCGAATGAGACCATCACCGTCAGCACCGGCACACCCTTGGTCAACCCGACCGACCCCACCATCCAGGACACCATCGACGAACAGGTGGTCGTCAGCCTGCCGCTCGACGGACGCAACCCGGCCGCGCTGGTCTTCACTGCCGGCGGCGTCTCCAACGCAGGCGAGAACATCGGCACCGGTCAGCTTGCCACCCTCAGCCAGATCGCGCCCCCCGGCGTCACGGTTCCAAACTCGATCGCCCCGGCAGTCAACGGGGTTCGCGCCGGCGGCACCTACTTCTCGCTCGATGGCGCCGCCAACGTCGACCCGCTCGGCGTAATCGGCGGCCCGTTCCCAGACCCGGACGCCACCCAGGAGTTCCAGGTCGTTACCGGAACCTTCGGCGCGCGCTATGTCTCCGCCCCTGGCGGCGCCGTCAACATTGTCACTCACTCGGGCGCCAACCAGTTTCACGGCACGGTCTTCGAGTTCATCCGCAACAGCTACTTCAATGCTAACAACGCGGTCCTGCGCACCCCGGACGGCCTCAAGCGCAACCAGTTTGGAGCCACCCTCGGGGGTCCCATCCTCAGGAACAAGCTTTTCTTCTTCGCTTCCTACCAAGGCAGCCGCCAGGCGCAGGCGATCCCGGAGAAGTACTTCGTCCCAACCGCGGCCGAGCGCAGTGGCGTCTTCCAGGCCTGCCCGGTCGGTGCCCCTTGCACGGCAGCCAACACGACGTCCATTCCACTGGCTGCGCTGCCCCCCATCTTTGGGCCCAACACGGCTAATTCGGTCAACGCAAACTTCTTCAACTACAAGGGTTCAGGAAATCCGCTGATTCCGCTTGCAAACAGCGCCGATGGCTCCTATGTCTTCGGCCTGCCATCCCACAACAACGGCACCCAGCTCGTCGGCCGGCTGGACTATCAGCTCAATACGAAGCACCGTCTCTTCGCGCGCACATATGTTGATCACTTCGTCAGCCCGGCGGTAGAGCAGTCGACGGCAGCACCCTACAACCTCTTCAACACCTCCGCTGCCACCAAGCAATACTGGGAGACTTACGCGGTGGGTGACACCTGGACCCCCACACCCAACCTCGTCTTCGAGACACGGGTCTCGTTCCTTAACGTCATCAGCAATCAGGATGCGCCGCAGTCCGCCAGTGCTTACGATTACACCGCATTTGGCGCGAAGAACTTTTCAGAGCCTATTCCCACCGGAATCGGCATCACCGTTATCGGCTCAACCGTTCCGCCGTCCCCCGCGGGCCGGGACCGTTATCCGCGCACCAACTTCACCGTGTCGGAAGATGCGATCTACAGCAAGGGCCCGCATGAGATTACCATCGGCGGCGACTTCCAACGAATCCACAATGGAGTTGCCAACACGGCCGGCCAGACCGGCGTCGTCATCTACGCCGGAGTCTATACCAGCATTCTCGGTGGCATTTTGGGTCTCCAGTTTCAGGATCCGGCCTTCGCCGACTTCTACCTCGGCCACCCGGTTCAGTTCATCCAGGGCGACGGCTTCTTCTCCTCCAACCATGGCTCGCTGCCCGGCGTCTACGCCCAGGATAAATGGCGCGTCAACAAGCGCCTCACGGCGACATACGGACTTCGCTACGACCCCTTCCTGCCATACAAGCCGGAGAACAACCAGATCAGCTGCTACCGTGCCGGCCAGCAATCCGCCGTGTACGCTAATGCTCCCAAGGGGCTGATCTATCCGGGTGACCCGAACTGCAGCGCGGGCGGTGTCGGCGGATACTACAAGCTGGTGCAGCCCCGCGTTGGCGTCGCATATCAGCTCAACCAGAAGGGTACCCAGGCCCTTCGCGCTGGTTACGGTCTGTACTCCATCCAGGTGCCGCTCAACGCGCTGGGCGGCTTCCAGGCCGCGCCCTTCACCCGTCAGCTCATCCTCACCAATCCCTTCCAGAGCATCTCCGACATCTACGGCTCGAACGGCGCCACCAATCCTTTTTCCACAGGTTTCCGGGGCTTTGGCTACACGCCCCCGGCCAATGCTGCCTTCAGCACCAACCCGCCGGCCAACGCCGCCAACTTCTCGGCTGATTTCCGTCCCGGCTACGTCCAGCAGTACTCTCTCTCCTACCAGGCCAGCATCGGCGCAAACGATACCATAGAACTCGCTTACGTCGGCACCAAGAGCACCCACGTCGCGCAAAACTTCGACCTGAACGAGCCCGTCTACATCCCCGGCATCAGCACGGGTGTGGCCGGTTCCTGCGGCACCCTTTCCGGGACCAACCTTCCCGCCAAGGGGTCTGCCTGCTCCAGCACAGGCAATGAGCAGGTCCGGCGCCCCAACCAAGGCCTCGCAATCCTCAGCACGGAAGCGCCGCTCGGCTACTCGAATTACTCCGGTCTGCAGGTCTCGTACCACCACCGCGCCTCCCGCGGCCTGGACATCAACTCCAACTTCGCCTACCAGAAAACGATCGACAACGGCTCGAACCCCGGCAGCACCGGTTCCGGCGTGACCGGCGCCATCGACCTCGACGCCACCAACCCCAACTTCAGCCGCGGCTTGGCCGACTTCGACCAGACCTTCACCTTCCGCAATACACTCGTCTACACCGCGCCGTCCCTCAAGAACAGCAACGCCTTCGTCCGCACGGCGATCGGGGGCTGGGCCAGCAGCGGAAGCTTCATCTTCGATTCCGGCCAGCCCTTCAGCGTCACCACCAGCGGTGCGGACAACTCCTACACCGGCACCAATCTGGATCGTGCCGACAAGGTCGCGGGCCAGCCACTTTACGTCAACGGCCAACTGAACTTCAACGCCTTCGCCATCAACGCCCCGGGAACGCTTGGCAATTCATCGCGCAACGCTTACCGCTCCGCGCCCAACTACGAGGTTGATAGCGCCCTGCTCAAGACCTTCCCGCTCACCGAGCGCGTCGGCCTGCTCTTCCGCGCAGAGGCCTTCAACGTCATTAACCACGCCAACTACTTCGCCCCGCTCGTCGCCCGCGAC
The DNA here is from genome assembly GCA_903970285.1 of Rhodanobacteraceae bacterium. GTDB lineage: Bacteria > Acidobacteriota > Terriglobia > Terriglobales > Acidobacteriaceae > Edaphobacter. The sequence continues at coordinate 13,958 of CAJCHN010000089.1, forward strand.
ACCGCCAACGTCAACAACTTCGGCACCTACCAGGCAGCCCGTCAGGCGCGGACCCTCCAGTTCGCCTTGAAGCTCACCTTCTAGGAAAACCCGCTGTAAGGAAAAGACGATGAGCCTCCTGTCGGGGGTTCATCGTCTTTCTCACCCAAACCTTCCTCAAGCCTGGAGACCCGATGTCCCTCACTCGCAGAAATTTGCTCGCCCTAGGTGGTACCCTCGGTGCCGGCGCCATCTTACCCGCGAAATTCATGGCGCAAATGTCCGTAGCAGCCCCTCAGGCAGCGCCCGATCCCATCAGCCAGGTGAACCCGCAGTTCCGCGCTCAATTGCAGCGGATCGAGCACGACATGGGTCCTATGCCGACCATGAGCACAGCCAGCCTGCCCCAGATGCGGGAGATGAACAACAGTTTCGGAGGCCAGCCGCTGCCCTCGCCTGAGGTCGTAGCCAGGATGATCCCCGGCACCGGGGGAGCACCCGACGTACGCATCTACATCGTCGGCGCAACGCCCGGTGCGCACAAGCCTGCGGTTCTTCACATCCACGGTGGAGGCTACGTCGCCGGGTCCGCCGCTGCCAGTAAACGAGACATCCAGCAACTTGCCCTCGGCCAGGACTGTGTCGTCGTCTCGGTCGAGTACCGGCTCGCCCCGGAGACGGCCTTCCCGGGCTCGCTCAACGACAACTACGCCGCGCTCAAATGGCTTTATCAGAACGCCGCAAGCTTGGGCGTGGACCCGAAACGCATCGCCGTCAAAGGTGAAAGCGCAGGCGGAGGACACGCCGCCGCACTCGCTATCGCAGCTCGCGACCGCGGAGAAGTACCCATCTGCTTCCAGGTCCTCATCTATCCCATGCTCGATGACCGGACCGGCTCGACCCAGCAGCTGCCGGCGCAGTTCGGCCACTATGTCTGGAATTCTGCCAGCAACCGCTTCGGATGGTCGTCCCTGCTCGGTGTGCCCGCCGGGTCAGCCAAGGTTCCGCTGAATTCAGTACCTGCTCGTACCGCCACGCTCGCCGGGCTGCCGCCTACCTTTATCGGCGTAGGCTCCATCGACCTGTTCGCCCCGGAAGACATCGCATACGCCTCCCGCCTGATAGTCGCCGGGGTGCCGGTCGAGTTGCAGTTGGTACCCGGCGCATTTCATGGCTTCGATCAGATTGCGGCCGACGCCCCTCTCAGCAAAGCTTTCGCAGCTGCGTGGAACGCTGCTTTGAAAGATGCCTTCACCACTCCGAAAGGCTGACCGAACCGCTGGTCCTCACACCCAGGCATATCAATCGAGTCCAGGTCAGCGATCCGCAATGCAATTTCGTACCGCACCAGGGAGCCCTCATGAACTTCCGCAACTTCGTTCGCAATCGGTTCGTTTGCTCCGCGCTGTTCAGCTTTGCCGTAGGCCCGGCGTGCGCACAAATGCCGCAGATGCCGCCCATGCTTGAGTCCACACGACCGGACCTGAAGGGCGAGGTCCGGCTCTATCCGGGCACCGCCCCGGGATCCGCGACCAACGCTCTACCGGAGCAATGGAACACCATGGGCGGCTTCCACATGGCCCGCAACGTCACCGTGCCCACCCTCATTCCGGTCCTTCCCGACCCCGCCAAGGCCACCGGTGCCGCCGTCCTCATCGCACCCGGCGGAGCCTACATGGCCCTCGCCATGGACAACGAAGGTCTCCTAGTCGCGCACGCCCTGGCCGACCGCGGCGTCGCCGCCTTCGTCCTCAAGTACCGCCTGGATCCCACCCCGCGCGACATCCCCGGCTTCGACAAAGCCATAGGTGAGCGCATGGGTCCCGCACTCCAGGCCGGCAGCAAAGGCTTCGTGGTTGACTCGCCCCTCGCCGTCGACGACGCCGCCACCGCCCTGCGACTGATCCGTTCGCGGGCCGCCGAGTGGAAGATCGACCCCGCACGCACCGGCATGATCGGCTTCTCCGCAGGCGCACAAACGGCCCTTGCCCTGACCCTGCAAAACCGGCCCGGCGCCCGGCCAGACTTCGTAGCCATCCTCTATGGACCGATGGCCGCGGTGAGGGTGCCGCCCAACCCAGCCGCGCTCTTCGTCGCGCTCGCCTCAAATGACCCGCTCGCCGGCAGACAGGGATTCGGCCTCGTCCAATCGTGGCAGGCGGCCGGTGGCGCCGTCGAGCTGCACTTCTACCACGACGGCGATCACGGGTTCGGCATGCGCACCCTCGGCACCACCAGCGACCTCTGGTTCCAGGAGTTCTTTGCTTGGCTCAAGGACGGCAAGTTCCTCTCCTCGCTCGAAAATGTTACCCGATGAAGCTGCTTACTCTCCTGACGCTCGGCTGTCTGTCCGTATCCCTGCCGGCGCAGCAGAATCCAAAGTCGATGAAAAAGGTCGGCACCGTCGACACACGCTTCCAGTCCTACAACGTCGAGATGGCCGAGATCATCGGCGGCAAATTCTGGAAGCCCTATGCGCCCCTCAACTCCGCTCCCTCGCCCGGCTCGCCCTTCGAGCAACGGAACCCCATTGACCTCGGCGGTTCGCGCCTGCGAAAGCTGGCCGCCGCCCTGGGCCCGGCCTACGTGCGCGTCTCGGGTTCCTGGGCCAATACGGTGTACTTCCAAGACTCGGACGCGCCGCCGCCGGCCACGCCGCCACCCGGCTTCTCAGGAGTGTTGACTCGTACGCAATGGAAGGGGCTCATACTTTTCGCGAAGGCCGCAGATGCAAAAATCGTCACGTCCTTTGCGGCGAGCGAAGGAACCCGCAACGCATCCGGAATCTGGCAGCCTGAAGAAGCGCGTGCGCTGCTGCGCTTCACCACCTCGAACGGCAGCAGCATCGCCGCTGCGGAGTTTGTGAACCGAACCCACCTTCATCGCCGTAAGCGGCCTGCCCAAAGGCTACGACGCCGCAGCCTACGGGAAGGACTTCTCCGTCTTCCACGACTTCCTCCGCGAAGAGGCGCCCGGCGCTCTCCTGCTGGGACCAAGCGCGGTCGGAGAAGGGTTCGGCGCTTCGCCGATGAAGCTCCTCCCGGCCGCCGACCTGCTCGTCGCAACCCAGAAGGATCCGTTGGACGCCTTCTCGTACCACTTTTACGGAGCCGCCTCGCAGCGCTGCGAGTCTCTCGGGGAGAGCGCGCTCACCACTGCACAAGCCGCACTCACCGAAGACTGGCTCGCAAGAACCTCCATCGTCGAGGCCTTTTACGCCGGTCTGCGCGACCGCTACGCGCCAGGTAAGCCCGTATGGCTCACGGAGTCCGGCCAAGCCGCATGCGGTGGAGACCGCTGGGCCGCCACCTTCCTCGACAGCTTCCACTATGCCGACGAGCTTGGCCGCCTAGCACGGCAACACGTCCAGGTCGTCATGCACAATACCCTCGCCGCCAGCGACTACGGCCTGATCGACGACGTAACACTCCTGCCGCGGCCGGACTACTGGACCGCCCTGCTTTGGCACAAGACCATGGGGACGACCGTGCTCGATCCAGGCAAGTCCCCATCGGACTCCGTCCACCTGTACGCTCACTGCATGCGGGACCAGCCCGGCGGCGTAACGCTCCTGGCGCTGAATTTTGGCACCTCGAACCAATCCATTCCGATGCCCCAGCCCTCCAGCAGATTCACCCTCACGGCTACGGACCTGACCGGCAACTCCGTTCTGCTGAACGGCACCACCCTCGCCCTGACCGCAACCGACGACATGCCCCCTTTAGGAGGCGTACCGACCCCATCCGGCTCGGTCGACCTGCCATCCACCAGCATCACCTTCCTCAGCATGAAAGGCGCCGCAAACCCCGCGTGCCGCTAGCTCTTTCATCGTTTGAGGTTATTGAAAACAGCGTAAAAGACCGTGGCTTGCCATCGATCAACCACTTGATGGCTTCGAATCCCGTTCGGTGCTCAAAATTAGATGACATATTCCGTGCGCTCTTCGCGCCTTCCCTTGGCGTCCTACCCTCCACCTAGCCTTATCGAGGCCCCACCATATTCCGAATCAGCCTTACCCAAGACCTCACAGCAACTTACTCACGAAAGATAGTTGCCATAGCTAAAGCCCGTTTCGGCGTGCAATGGCGCCCAGAACAGCTGCGCTGGGCTTGAGTGTGCGACGGAATGTCTTGCGGTCAACGGACGCAAGTCCGTACTTTGGACGGTAGCCGGAAGCCCATTCGAAATTATCCATCAATGACCAATGCACGTAACCCAGCACTGGCA
>CAJCHN010000090.1 GCA_903970285.1 Rhodanobacteraceae bacterium
CGGCCAGCCAGAAGGCCAGGTGCGCACCCGCCGAATGGCCCGCCACCACCACCCGGCTCAGATCCAGCGGATAACTTTTCGCCAGTGTCGCCAGGAAGTCGAAGCCGGCCGCTACATCCTCGAACGTGCCGGGGAATCCTCCGCCCGCATCGCCCACCCGGCGGTACTCGATCGACCAGACAGCGATCGCATCGCGCTTGAGCGCCGCGCACAGATGCCCGCCGTACTCCAGACCGTAGAGATTCTTCCACCAGCCGCCATGCACAAACATCACCACCGGCGCCCGTTTCCCCGCAGCGACAGACGGCAGGAACAGATCCCCGAAATGAAGCTGTCCTGAGCCATAGGCCAAACGGAGATCTGCCGGCGGCGGACGACGGCTTAACAAATCTTCACTCGCCAAGGCGTCCTCCCACGCGAGGTTGGACGCGCATTCTCCCTACGGCGTTCCCGCCGTGTTGACCGTCGTAGCCCGGCGCTCGTTGGGCAGCGTAACGATCACTTCGCCAGGTCTCGTGTAGTGCAGCTCTTCGCGCGCCTGGTGCTCGATCGCTCCGGGATCGTCTTGCAGCCGGTCCACATGCCCTTTCAGCTGCTCGTTCTCCTCGCTCAGCCGCTGAAGCTGCTGGTCGAGCGCGCGGGCATCCTGCCGCTTCTGGCGAAAGGCGGTCAGGCCGTTCTGGCCGAACACCACGTGGTATCCCATCGCAACGGCCAGCAGAGCCGCAGCTGCGGTCGCCACGCGCCGCCGCTGGTCGTAGACGCGCACGGCCCATCCGCGGGGTTCTGCGGAACTCTCCTGCTGCCGCCGATCTCGTTTCACCCTGGGCATGCTCATCTTCAGTTGAATCGCGCAATGAGCCGGGGTCAAGAACCAAGGCTCTGCCGCTGCCCCGCCTGAACCAATCTGGTTAGCTCCCGCGGATTTGATCGTGCACAGGATGTTCGCTCCGCCCGCTCATCCCGCAGCAGCTTTGGCGCAATGCTCCGCGCAGATCATCCCCACTTGCTATCCTAGGATGTCGCATGAAGGTCCTGTACATCGTCGCGCTGTTCAGCTTCCTGGTGCTGGCATGGGCGGTCTACGCCATCACCCGCCACGTCCGCCGGAACGCGGCACAGGAGCTACCCCAAGTGCAGGATCCTGAACTGACCGAAGCCATCGATCTGCGCCTCAGCGGTCTGACCCAGCCGGCACGAGACGCTCCGACGGCGAAGAGCGCTACCATGAGCACCACTGAATTCTCCTATACGCGCCGTGACCGGAACGAAAGCACGGAGCCTCCGGCAAGCGAACATCTGTAACACCAATTCTTTACCACGCCAGTTCCAAAGGACTTCCGCGCATGCATACAGCTCGCTCCATCCAGACCGCTCCCTCAGCCGCCTGGTCGCTCGACGCCTTCTCCCGCACCTTTACTGGCAAGGCCGCGCTTGTGGTTTGCGCCAGCCTGTTCGTGGCGGCCTGCGCCCACTTGATCGTTCCCTTGCCGTTTACGCCGGTGCCGCTTACCCTGTCGGATCTCGCCGTCCTACTCGTCGGCCTGGCTCTCGGACCCGAATTGGCCTTCGCTGCGCTTGTGCTCTACCTCGCCGAAGGTGCGGCCGGACTGCCCGTCTTTTCCCCTACTGGCCCGGGCGGCCTGGTTCAACTCTTCGGCTTCACCGGCGGATATCTGCTCGCCTACCCATTTGCTGCCGCGCTGGCTGGATATGTCGATCGTCTGCTGCTGCGGCGTCTGCCCCACGTCACGCGCTTTGCCGCGGCTGCAATGGCGGCGCTTGCCGCCACCTCGCTCATTATGAGCTCCGGAGCCGCTTGGCTCGGCATCGTGCATCATCTGTCTTTGGCCACGACCCTCAAGCTTGCTGTCCTCCCCTTCTTGCCCGGACAGATGGTCAAAGTGGCCGTCGCGGCAGGCCTGTTTACCACACTCAACCGCTGGCGTCGCGCATAGCGCCCTCCGCCTGCCACCCTCATTCATCGCCGCGGCCAGATACGCGCCGGCCTGCTCTCCCGCGCCTTCCGCCGCATCGAACCCGTAACCGCACCACTCGAAGGACCGCCGCACCATGACTCAGATTGCAACCATCCCGGCCGCAACCCGGGAGATCCAGATCGCTCACAGCCCCGACTCCGACGACGCCTTCATGTTTTATGGCCTGGCTACCAGCAAGATCCGTGTGCCCGGCTACAAGTTCGTTCATCACCTCACGGACATCGAAACCCTCAACCACAAGGCCATCCACGAAGCCTTCTACGACGTGACAGCGATCAGCTTCCATGCCTACCCCTACATGCAGGAGAACTACGCCATCATGTCCTGCGCGGGGAGCATGGGCGAGGGCTACGGGCCGATGCTGGTCGCCCCCCGCAAGTATGCCGCCAGTGAGATCAAGCGTCTGCGCATCGCCATCCCCGGCACGCTGACGACCGCCTATCTGACGCTCAAGCTGTTCGCACCTGAGCTCGACACCACCGTCGTCGACTTTGACAAGATCATCCCGGCCGTGGCCGCCGGCGAGTTCGACGCCGGCCTGCTCATCCACGAGGGCCAGCTCACCTACGGCAGCAGCGGCCTGCACAAGATCCTTGATCTCGGCCAGTGGTGGCAGGCAGAGACCGGCCTGCCGCTTCCGCTGGGCGGCAGCGCCATCAAGCGCTCACTGGGCGCGGAGGCGATGCGCATTACCAACAACGCCATCCGCGACTCGATTGAACACGCGCTGGAGCATCGCGATGCCGCGCTCAACTACGCGATGCAGTTCGCCCGCGATCTTGATTCCAATCTCGCCAGCCGCTACGTGGGCATGTACGTCAATCACCGTACGCTCGACTACGGCGATGACGGACGCGAATCCATCCGCAGGATCCTCGCGATGGGTTATGAACGCGGTATCATCCCGGTCAAGGCTGAAGTCGACTTCATCGAGTAGCACCCTCTCCGCCGAAGCCGGGATGGATTTGAGGCCGGTCAACCTGTGTTATTCTCATGCAGTGGGTTGAGCGCGCCGAGGCAACGAAGCATGGAACTCCCCAACTGGACGCGTAGCTCAACTGGCAGAGCATTCGACTCTTAATCGACTGGTTGAAGGTTCGATTCCTTCCGCGTCCACCAACAAAATTGCAGAGGAATGAAGAGCTGGCGCACCGACTGATTTGTCGTGACTGCGTCGGCTCTTCCTTGCATCTGACTTGCTGGCTCGTGATGAGAGCTGGCCTAGTAGGGGTGCTTCAGCGCTTTGCCCACTCCCTTGGCAACCTTGCCTGTACCCTTGGCCGTGCCCTCACCAACATTCTTGGCGGCCTTCGCGCCGCCTTCGCCCACCGCCCCTGCCGCGTTCACCGGATGCAGCGTCGCCAGGTCGGCCGCGCCCTTGCCGGTGCCGGCGGCCAGGTTCCCCGCGCCCTTCCCTGCACCCTTTCCAATGTCTCCGCTGCCGCTCCCGATGTCGCCTCCTGCGCTCCGCCCTTTAGCCTTCGGAGTTCCAGGCGCCGGCGCCTGGACGGACGTTGATGTCTGAGGGGTGTTTGTCTGGGCAGGGGCTGCCTGTCCGCGCGCCGACATGCCTGCGGAAAGGCCGAAAACTAACAATCCACACAAAACCATCTCTGTCTTCACGTTCAGTCTCCCCTTCTGCAACATGCATTGAGATGCACCCTCGTAGCCACGCCGTTGTCGGCGAACCATCACGGCTTCTTTCAAGACAAACTCCCGTGCGTGTCGCTTAATGCCAGCCCCGCTCTTCCACGACAACTTCGCCGGACGTTCCGGCAGCACACAGCTGGAACGCTCCGCTGCCGCTGCCCCGCTCCCATTGATCCCAAACACGATTGCCCGGCGTGGGAGCCCCAAACAGGATCGGAAGCTTCGCTGCGGCGCGCAAGACGCGCCGGTTGCTTCCGGCCGCGTCAGGGCGAGGTTATGATGGCCTCCGAAGCGGCGCGGCAAGCAGGCGCTCGTTCCGGGCTCCCAGCTACTGGCCTCCAGTTCCACAGCTTCTTGTGACGATCCAAAGAACCAGCTCCACAGGAGGGCCGTTGAACAAGCAAGAGCATTGTCTTCGCGTCGGCATCCTGGGCTGCGGACCTATCGCCCAGTTCGCGCATCTTGAATCCGCGCAGAAAGCCCGCAACGTGACTTTGGCCGCGGTCTGCGATGCTGACGAGTCGCTCGCCCGCCGCTTCGGAGCGTTCTACGACGCCGAACAGATCTACCAGGACTACGAGGAGATGCTCGCCAACGATTCGCTTGACGCGGTCATCCTGGCCGTCTCGGACGCGTTCCATGTGCCCGCCGCCCAGCGGGCCATAGCCGCCGGCAAGCACGTGCTTTGCGAAAAACCCATCGGGATCACGATCGAAGAGGTCCAGGCGCTCGCCAGCGCCGTCCAGCAGAGCGGACTCGTTCTGCAGGTGGGTCACATGCTGCGCTTCGATCCCGGCATTGAAGCCACCCGCCGCTTCATCGACGAAGAGATGGGCCAGATGCTCTCGCTCAAAGCATGGTATTGCGACTCCACCCACCGCTACGAGATGACTGACGCTCTGCAGCCGTTGCCGCGGCCTGGCGCCCGCTCCATCAGGCCGGGCCACGACCCGAAAGCCAACCGGCGCCAGTACTACATGCTCGCCCATGGCTGCCACCTCGTCGACCTTGCGCGCTTCCTCGCTGGCCCGATCACCGCAGTGCGTGCCCGTCTCTCGGAGCGGTTTGGAGCCTATTGCTGGTTCGTCGACACCGAGTTCGCTCACGGAGCCCTTGGCCATCTGGAACTCACCGTCTCCGTGCGGATGGATTGGTTTGAAGGCTTTCAGCTTCATGGAGAGTACGGAAGCGCCATCGGCAGAATCTTCAATCCGTGGTACTTCAAGTCCAGCGAAGTGGACATCTTTCATGAGCGTGATGCGACGATCCGGCGCGTGCTCGGTGCGGACGCGCACTTCTACCGACGCCAGCTTGAAGGCTTTGCCGACACAATCCTGCATGGCGTACCCATGCGCGGCGCAAGCATCGCAGATGGACTTGCTTCCATCCAGGCCATGGTCGCGATTGCACGTTCGGCCGAATGCGGAGAGCGGATTGAACTTGCCAGCGTGGCGGGCGGGGTCTGATGCAGGCGGCGGTCTTCTCCCGCATCTATACGACCGCGGCTATGGGCCCGGGTCCGGAGCCCGGTGCAGCCGCACTCCTCAGGGCGGTGGCCGCCGACGGTTTCTACGCTGTCCAGGCCAATCTCATCTCGTTGGGATTGGCAAGTCTGCCCGCATATCTTCCTGCAGGGCTGGCTTCCACGTTCGGCCGGGAGGCGGAACGCCAGGGGGTGCGCATCGCCGCGCTTTCAGGAACTTACAACATGGCCCACCCCGACGTAGGGGTCAGACGGGAGTGCCGCCCGGGTTTCCGCAACGTCATCTCCGCGGCGCGCGAGATGGGAGCGGCCATGGTGACGCTCTGCTCCGGCACGCGAGACCAGCAGGATATGTGGAGCTTTCATGCCGATAACCATTCCGCAAAGGCCTGGAACGATCTTCGCAGTGAACTCGAGTTCGCACTCGATGCCGCGGCGAGGGCGGGCATCCGTCTGGCGCTCGAACCGGAGCCGGCTAACGTCGTTGCGGACGCCTCGGCTGCGGCCCGGATGCTGCAGCAGATGGCTTCGCCGCATCTCGGCGTCGTGCTGGACGCTGCCAACCTGCTCGCGCCCGTGACGCTTGCGCAGCAGCACGCGATTCTCGATCGCGCGGTTAAGCTGCTAAGTCCCTTCCTGCTGCTGGCCCACGCCAAGGACATCGACCCGTTCGGGAACGTGATTGCGCCTGGCCGGGGCGTGGTGGATCTTGCCGCTTTTGTCCGCCTGCTGCGCGCGGCGGGCTATGATGGTGCGCTGGTGGCCCATGGCTTCGGGCAGGAAGAAGCACCGTACGCCGCCAGGACGCTCAAGAACCTGATCGGAGAGTGCGCATGAGCGAAGACTCCGTGAAGGAAGGTTGGTTGCTTACGCCGGATGGCTGTCGGCTGGCCTACGCGGACGTGGGGTCCGGCACGCCGGTGGTCTGGCAGCATGGCCTCGGGGCGGACCGGCACCAACCCGCCGAGGTGTTCCCGGATGCTGCCGGAGTGCGCCGCATTACGCTCGAGTGCCGCGGCCATGGAAGCTCCGGCCTTGGCTCCCCGGCGCGACTCTCCATCGCGCAGTTCACCTCGGATGTTGTTCAATTGCTGGACCACCTGGGTATTGAGAAGGCGGTGGTGGGGGGGATCTCGCTGGGCGCCGCCATCACCTTGCGCCTTGCCGCCACCGCGCCCGGCCGCGTGAAGGCGCTGATTCTCGCCCGTCCAGCCTGGGTTGAAGCCTCCGCGCCCGCGACCCTCAGGCCGTATCTGCTGGTCGCGCAGCTGCTGCGGAAGTTCGGCGCCGAAGAGGGCCTGCGCAGGTTCGTGCGCAGCGAGGAGCATGCGACGGTGCAGCGCGCCTCGCCGGACAATGCCGCATCGCTGCAGGGCTTTTTCGCGCGCGCGCACGCGGAGAGCACCATGGAACTGCTCGCGCGCATTCCACTCGACGGGCCGGGTGTCTCCCGGGCGAAGATCGCGGCCATCCGGGTTCCGACGCTCATCGTCGGCAACGCTGAGGATTTTGTTCATCCGCTCGACTACGCCTCCGCTGCAGCAGTCGATCCGGGGCGCTCGTCTGCGGGTGATTCCTTCGAAGAGCGTCGACAAGGCGCTTCATGAGGCGGAGCTCCGCGAGGCTCTGGCGTCCTTTCTGCAGCTTCCCACCGTTGCCGGATAGGCGCAGGTGGAGACAGGTTGTGCCGAGACCACCCACCCCCCGCGATTGTTGCTTATATTCTTCAAAGCAAAGGTGTTATGGGTGGAACAAGGGGTGCGTCCAAGCGTCGTTGCACCAAGAGTCGTGCATACCTGGGGAACGGTTCGCGACTCGGGCCTGGCTCCTCGAGTGTGCGGGAGGTTGGTTAACAACTCAGGAGCCGCCGCGGGGCGTCCGAACGCAGTGTGCTGGTTCCCGAGTCCATCCGCGAGTTCTTTCGCTGTCGCATGCTGCGTCCTTTGCTGCGACAGTTGCGCGGAGGAGTGACGCCGCGGCGGCTGGCGTGGAGCCTGGCGCTCGGGATCGTTGTCGGGATCAACCCGTCGGTGGGGATCACGACGATCCTGGTGGTGCTGCTGGCGTGGTCGTTCGGCCTGAACCAGGTGGCCTCGCAGATTGGCGTGCATGCGGCGTCGCCGCTGCACCTGCTGCTATTTCTCCCGTTTATCGAACTGGGGGTGCATCTCTTTCATACTCGCCGGCTGCCGTTGACGCGGCGGCAGATCGAGCATCTGAGCCATCATCCCTGGCGCCTGTTGCGCGACATCTGGCAGTGGGAGTGGCATGCGCTGGTGGTGTGGGGAGTGGTGGCGGCGATTGCGATGCCGCTGCTGGCCGTGTACATCCGGCGGGGACTGGTGCTGCTGATGCGGCGACATCGGACGCTGGTGCGTTCGCGGCCGGTGGTGAACTGAGACTGTTCATGGCGTTGGTGCCGCGCTCAGGGACGGCCTGGGCTGGAAGGGGCGGAGGGTCCGGGGCTTCTATAGGGTCAAGACCCTTTTTTGTTGGACAACCGTGATTTTGTTGGACACGGAATGGTGTGGACGAGTGACTCGGCCTGTACCCCTCACTTGAGAGCGCATGGCGGATTGCTTGCGAGACGCCAACTTCGCAGGATTGATTCTTGAAGTGCATCTGCCCTCACTGGAGGACACGTCTCCGTCAGGTAGCTCTTGATCTCCGGCCAAGCCAGACGAGCGTTGCGGCGAGCAGCGTCATCACCAGAGGAAAAGCAGGGTTGAAGACCGCCTTCGTATAGCAAAGGAAGGTACCAAGACCCACGCTACAGGTGATCATGAAGGCTCCAAGCGAGGTGAAGCGCGGGATGAAGACAAGAAGCGCGCCTGCCGTGTCCACGGCTCCCGACGCGTAACGCAACCATTGCCCCCAACCTATCGCGTCGAAAAATGGAACGGTGCCCATGGTTCCAGTGAGTTTTTCGAGGCCGACCACGAGAAAGATCAAGCCGATGACGCCTCTGAGAACCCAAGTGACGACAGCACTTACCTTGCTGGTCGTCTGCAGCCCCATGGTCACTCCCCCTGCGATGTGCGTAAGCATAACCAACCGGGACGTCCAACGCAATCAACTTCTCACATGCACGCGCATTGACGTACAGTACCAAGAAATCCGCCTTCCGTCAGGAACGCTCTTGCATTAGTGCATCATCGCCAAGGCACTTATTGAGCCGCATTCATAAGGAAAAGTCGGGTTCTCGTCAGTAATCCGCCAGTCTTCTCGCCTGGCGATACCGGGCCGATGCACTCATTCCATCTCAATCAACCTCGACCAACGCCTTTGTCGTTGGCTGGGATTGCTGACAAAAGGCCGACTCGCCGGGACCGAATCGCAGGTGCCGAAAGCGCACGATTCGAGGAATGACAGATTGAATTGCAGCGATAAATGCTACTGCCTCGACCCTCACCATTCAAGATAGGAGCGAAACTCAGTTGGGCCCGGGGGCAGCGCCTTCGAACTTTCCAGTCATCACTCCCTTTTCCAGGCGGTCGATGAGTTTGAAGTGAGGCGCGGCAGGTGGACCTTCTGACGTGAAGACGGCTGTTGCCGGATCCGGAGTCGAGACCGCGTCGTGGATCACTGGCCTTCACTGTCGATGTAGAGCGCAGAGAGTGCGCCGGTCACATCCACATACGCGGTGAGTTGGTCGTGATGGTCGCAGTCGAGAGAGTTCGGGCCCGAGCCTTGGTCGACGGAGCTGGTGCGCTGAAGCGCGTGGCCGTTGAGATCAAGCGAGAAGGTGGAGGTGCCAGAAGCCGCACCGCCCGATGAACCGCTCGCGTTGGTGTTCGCCTTCCAAGTGCCCTGAAGGAACGCCAGGGCCTCGGAGCGGAGCAACGGCAGCCGGGCTCTGTGCGTGGGTCGCAAGGGACGCGAGGAAGGCGGCGGCGAAGACGGCGACACAGGAGATTTTCATAGCCGGTTTCCTTTCGTCCGCACGGCAAGTCCGCGCAGGCGCAGCGGAAGCCCGTTCCCCAGCGGGAGAGGTCTTGCGGCAGTGTATTCTGGGCTTTCGCTGCGATGCGGCTGCTGCTTTGAGGATGTGACCTGAATGGTTCCTCATTGTGCCGGGGCGGCAGTTGGAAACTTTTTGTGGCTCTAAACCTTCCATTAAGCGTCACATGCAGAGAGGGTCAGACCCTTCAACCACACACCCCTGGCTGTATGTCAGCTTTTCGCCAACAAAGGATGGGAAATGGAGCAGCAACAGAACGGACGCACGCCCCCGCGCCCTGCGGACCCGGAGGACCTGGGCCGGTCTTTCGAAGGACAGGGACTCCCTTCTTACGGCGGCGATCTCGGCGTCTCTTTCGAACAGCACAACTCTTCGCCTGAGCTTCGCGTCGATCCGAGCCGGCGCAGGGGGCGCACCTGGATCTGGATCACAGCGATCGTCGCGGTGGCGATCGCGGTTGTGCTGATCATTCGTCTTACCCATCCGGCGGGCGGCGCGGACGCGGCGGGCGCCAAGGGCGGAGCGGCGGCGGGTGGCGCGGCGGGCGCGGGTGGCCATGGCCGCGGGCAGACCGGTCCGGCGGCGATCACGGTTGGGCAATCGCAGACGGGCGACATCAATATCTACGACGACGCGCTGGGCACGGTGACCCCGCTGTACACGGTGACGCTCTACAGCCAGATCACGGGCAAAGTGATGGCGGTGCATTATCGCGAGGGCCAGATCGTGCACAAGGGCGAGCCGCTGGTCGACATCGACCCGCGACCGTACCAGGCGACGCTGGCACAGGCGGAGGGCACGCTGACGCACGACCAGGGCGTGCTGGCGCAGGCGCGGGTGGACCTGGAACGCTACCGTGCCGCCTATGCGCGCAATGCCATCGCGAAGCAGCAGCTGGATGACCAGGAGCAGATCGTCATTCAGGACCAAGGCACGGTCGAGGCGGATCAAGGCACGGTGCAGTACGACCAGGTGCAGCTCTCCTACTGCCACATCACGGCACCGATCACGGGCCGCGTGGGTCTGCGGCTGGTCGATCCGGGGAATACGGTCTTCTCGGGCAGTTCCTCCACGCTGGCGGTGATCACGCAGCTGCAGCCGATTACCGTGGTGTTCAATGTCTCCGAGGACGACCTGCCGCAGGTGCAGGCGCAGTTGAAGGCCACGAAGACGCTGGAGGTGGACGCGTACGATCGATCGGACTCGAAGGAGATTGAAAAGGGCAAGCTGACCTCGCTGGACAACCAGATCGATACCACGACCGGAACGCTGAAGTTTCGCGCCACCTTCCAGAACAAGAACTATGAATTGTTTCCGAACCAGTTCGTCAACGCGCGCTTGCTGGTGAAGACGCTGAAGAACACCGTGCTGGTTCCGACGGCGGCGGTGCAGCACAACGGCACGGCGGCGTTTGTTTATACCGTGGCGGAGTCCGCCCCCGGACAGCCTGCACCGGATCAGCAGCAGGAGAAGGCGCAGCAGGCGGGCGGGGGTTCTAAGGACGGGGCTAAGGGGGGTTCTAAGGGTGCGCCGGAGAAGCCGGCCGGACCCAAGACGACGGTGCACGTGCAGCCGGTGAATGTGCTGACCAGCAACGAGAAGGAGACGGCGGTGGAAGGCATCGGCGCCGGAGTGACGCTGGCCACCAGCGGCTTCGACCGGCTGGAGAACGGCGCGGAGGTGATGGTGCATCAGCCTGGACCGAAGAAGTCGCCGGGCGACTCGGCCAATCCGTCTTCATCGTCTTCGAGCTCGCCAACCAGCGGACATACAGCCCCATGAGTCCTTCACGGCCATTTATTCTCCGTCCGGTTGCGACGGCCCTGATCATGGTGGCGCTGTTCCTGGCGGGCGGCGTGGCTTTCTTCCAGATCCCGATCTCGGCGCTGCCCGAGGTGGATTACCCGACGATCGAGGTGCAGACGTTCTACCCCGGGGCGAGTCCGGACGTGGTGGCGTCGGCGGTGACGGCGCCGCTCGAGCGCCAGTTTGGCGAGGTGGCGGGGCTGAGCCAGATGACCTCGACCAGTTCGGGCGGGTCGTCGGTGATCGTGATGCAGTTCCAGCTTTCGCTGAATATCGACGTGGCGGAGCAGGAGGTGCAGGCGGCCATCAATGCCGCGCAAAGCTATCTGCCGGCCAACCTGCCGACTCCGCCGGTTTATTCGAAGTCGAACCCGGCGGATGCGCCGGTACTGACGCTGGCGCTGACTTCGAACGAGATGGCTCTCTCCGAGGTGGAGGACCTTGCCGACACCCGGCTGGCGCCGAAGATATCGCAGATTTCAGGCGTCGGGCTGGTGAGCATCTCGGGCGGGCAGAAGCCGGCGGTGCGCATCCAGGCGAATCCGACGGCGCTCTCGGCTTATGGGATCAACCTGGAAGATCTGCGCAATGCGTTGACCGGCAACTCGATCAACTCAGCCAAGGGCAACTTCGACGGTCCATCGCAGGATTACACCATCAACGCCAACGACCAGTTGATCTCGAGCGCCGACTACAAGAAGGTGGTGGTGGCGTACAGGGACGGGGCGCCGGTGATGCTGACCGATGTCGCCCGCGTGGTGGACGGGGTGGAGAACAACAAGCTGGCGGCCTGGATGAACAAGACGCCGGCGGTGATTCTGAACATCCAGCGGCAGCCCGGAGCGAACACGATCCAGGTGGTCAACTCGATCGAGAAGCTGCTGCCGCAGCTGGAGTCGACGCTGCCGGCCGCGGTGCACGTGCAGCTGGTGACGGATCGCACCACCTCGATCCGGGCCTCTGTGAGCGACGTCGAGTTCGAGCTGATCCTGAGCATCGCGCTGGTCGTGATGGTGATCTTTCTCTTCCTGCGCAGCCTCTCGGCCACGATCATCCCGAGTGTGGCGGTGCCGCTGTCGCTGGTGGGAACCTTCGGCATCATGTACCTGGCGGGGTACTCGCTGAACAACCTGACCATGATGGCGCTGACGATTTCGACCGGCTTCGTGGTCGACGACGCCATCGTCATGATCGAGAACATCTCGCGCTATATCGAAGAGGGGATGGCGCCGATGGAAGCGGCTCTGGTGGGTGCCGAACAGATCGGCTTCACCATCATTTCGCTGACGGTTTCGCTGATCGCCGTGCTGATCCCGCTGCTGTTCATGGGCGATGTGGCCGGGCGGCTGTTCCGGCAGTTCGCGGTGACGCTGGCGGTAACCATCCTGCTCTCGGCGTTCGTCTCGCTGACGCTGACGCCGATGATGTCGGCACGAGTCCTGAAGTACACGCCGGAAGATCAACAGGGCCGGTTGTATCATGCGTCCGAGAAGATCTTTCAGGACATCATCGCGTTCTATGGGCGCACGCTGAAGTTTGTGCTGCGGTTCCAGGGCATCACCATGCTGGTGTTCGTGGCGACGCTGGTGCTGACCGCGATCCTCTATATCACCATTCCGAAGGGCTTCTTTCCTACTCAGGATACAGGCATTATCCAGGGCATCACCCAGGCCTCGGCGTCGGTCTCGTTTGCGGATATGACCAAGCTGCAGCAGAATGTGGCGAACGTGATCCTGGCGGATCCGGCGGTCGAAAACATTTCATCCTTCATCGGGGCGGACGGCACCAACACCACGCTGAACAGCGGCCGCATCCAGATCACGCTGAAGCCGCTGGGCTCGGGCAATGGGGAGCGCCGCGACAGCGCGCTGGCGGTGATTGCGCGGCTGGGAAACAAGCTCGAGCAGGTGGCGGGCATCAAGCTCTACATGCAGCCGGTGCAGGACCTGACGGTGGATGACCGGGTCTCGCGCACCGAGTATCAATACACCATCGAGGACCCGAACCAGCAGGAGCTGAACCAGGTGACCAACCGCTTTGTGAAGCGGCTGAAGCAGCTGCCGCAGCTGGCCGACGTGGTGACCGATCAGCAACTGGGCGGGCAGGCGGCGACGCTGGTCATCGATCGCGAGACGGCTTCGCGGTTCGGCATTACGACGTCCACGATCGACAACACGCTGTATGACGCGTTCGGCCAGCGCCAGATTAACACGATGTATACGCAGTTGAACCAGTACCACGTGATTCTCGAGACCGAGCCGCGCTTCCAGTTGAATCCGAACAAGCTGAACGACATTTACATCCAATCGTCGGCGACCAGCCCGACGAGTTCCTCAAGCGCGACGAGCACCGCAGGTTCGTCGTCGGGCGCGGGATCCGGTACGAGCGCGAGTCCGGGAAATGCGATGCTTACCGCATCGGCGACGAATGGTGTCTCGGCGGCATCGTCGACCACGTCCGCGCTGTCCTCCGGCAACCTGGGCACGGTGACGACCGGCACGTCGGCGGCGGGGTCGAGTTCGGCGCTTTCGCCGGGCTCGATGTCCAGCAGCAACAATACGGTGCTCACAAACGCAAGTTCGTCGGCCGGTTCGGCTTCGACCGCAAACACGGCGGCGAGCGGCACGACGCGCTCGGGTTCGACTGCGGCTCCAGGGTCCACCTCAACGAGTGGGTCGGGCTCAGGAGGTTCGGGCTCAGGAGGTTCGGGCGGCGGAGGTTCAAGCGGCGGCTCCGGCAGCACACCTTCCACCACACTGGCGTCGCCGATCCCTTTGAGCGCCTTCACCCACTTTGTGCCCGGCAGCGAAGCGCTTTCGATCAACCACCAGGGCCAGTTTCCGGCGGTCACGGTCTCCTTCAACCTGGCGCCCGGCTACTCGCTCAGCCAGGCTCTGGATGCCGTGAACAAGAGCATCCAGGACGACAACTTCCCGGCCAGCGTGGTCTCGAACTACCAGGGTACGGCCTCCGCGTTTGAGAACTCGCTGTCGAACGAAGGGCTGCTGATCCTGGCCGCCCTGGTGACCGTCTATATTGTGCTGGGCGTGCTGTACGAGAGCTTCGTTCATCCGCTCACCATTCTCTCCACGCTGCCTTCGGCGGGCGTGGGAGCGCTGCTGGCGTTGCGCCTGTTCGGGTTGGATCTCGATATCGTCGGCATCATCGGAATCATCCTGCTGATCGGCATCGTGAAGAAGAACGGCATCATGATGGTCGATTTTGCGCTTGAAGCGGAGCGGCATCATGGTCTGAACGCAACCGACGCCATCTACCAGGCTTCCCTGCTGCGCTTTCGGCCCATCATGATGACGACGCTGGCGGCTCTGTTCTCCGGCATTCCGCTGGCCTTCGGTTCGGGCATCGGATCGGAGTTGCGCAAGCCGCTGGGGGTTGCGATGGTGGGCGGCCTGATCTTCTCGCAGGTGCTGACGCTGTATACGACGCCGGTGATCTACATCTTCTTCGACAACCTGGGCGCGCGGCTGACCCGCCGCCGGCCGTCGAAGACCACGCTGGAACAGCCGGAGACGCACCCGGCGAACCGGCCGCAGGGGCAGCCCGCATGAACCCCTCACGCGTCTTTATCGAGCGCCCGGTTGCGACCACGCTGCTGACCATCGCGGTCGCGATGGCTGGCATCATCGCCTTTGTGGTGTTGCCGGTCTCTCCGCTGCCGCAGGTGGACTTCCCTACTATCAGCGTGGCGGCGTCGCTGCCGGGCGCCAGTCCGGACATCATGGCGTCCTCGGTGGCGACGCCGCTGGAGCGCCAGTTCGGACACATCGCAGGCGTCACCGAGATGACGTCTTCGAGTTCGATCGGCACCACCAGCGTAACCCTGCAGTTCGATCTGAATCGTGACATCAACGGCGCGGCGCGGGACGTGGAAGCCGGCATCAATGCGGCGCGTTCGTACCTGCCGGCGAACCTGCCTGCCAATCCCAGCTACCGCAAGGTGAATCCGGCCGATTCGCCCATCATGGTGCTGGCGCTGCAGTCGGATGTGTACGACGTGCCCACGCTGTACGACGAAGCGTCCACGGTGATCGAGCAGCGGGTCTCGCAGATCAATGGCGTGGGCGAGGTGCTGGTGGTGGGTGCGTCGCTGCCGGCGGTGCGGGTCGAGGTCCAGCCGAATCAGCTCAACAGCTACGGCATCAGCCTGCCGCAGGTGCAGCAGGTGATCGCCGGCCAGAACTCCAATCTGGCCAAAGGGCAGTTGTCCGATGGGAACAACACCTTCGATATCCTTGCGAACGATCAGATTTCGAAGGCGGCAGCCTACAAACCGCTGGTCATCGGCTATCACAATGGCGCGGCGGTGCGGCTGGAGGACGTGGCCGATGTCGTCGACTCGCAGCAGACGGTCCGGCAGGCAGGCTTTCTGAATGGCAAGCCATCCGTGAACATGATCGTCTTCCGCCAGCCGGGAGCCAACATCATTACCACGGTGGACGCGGTCAAGGCTGCCATTCCATCGCTGCAGGCGACCATCCCCAAGGGCGAGCACCTGATCACGGTGCTCGACCGCACGCTGACCATCCGGGCATCGGTGAAGGATATCGAGATCACGCTCATCATCTCGGTCATCCTGGTGATCCTGGTGGTCTTCCTGTTCCTGCGCAATGTGCCGGCGACACTGGTTCCCGCGGTGGCTGTGCCGGTCTCGCTCATCGGAACCTGCGCCGTGATGTATCTGCTTGGGTTTTCTCTGGATAATCTTTCGCTGATGGCGTTGGCCATCGCCAGCGGCTTCGTGGTGGACGATGCGATCGTGGTGATGGAGAACATTACCCGGCACCTGGAAGAGGGGTTCAGCCCGATCGAAGCTTCGCTCAAGGGAGCCGAGGAGATCGGATTCACGGTCTTCTCCATCTCCATCTCGCTCATCGCCGTCTTCATCCCCATCCTGCTGATGGGCGGCATCATCGGGCGGCTTTTCCGCGAGTTTGCCATCACTCTTTCGACCGCGATCCTGGTCTCGATGGTGATCTCGCTCACCACCACCCCCATGATGTGCTCCCTGGTGCTGCGCTCGGAGCACAGCATCAAGCACGGGCGGCTTTACAACTTTTCGGAGCGGGGATTCAATGCGGTGCTGAACGGCTACCGCCGTACGCTGACGTGGACGCTCGATCATCCTTTGCTGATCCTGATCGTCTTCGCCGGCACCCTGGTGCTGAATATCTTCCTGGTCCTTGCCATTCCCAAGGGATTTTTTCCGCAACAGGACACCGGCGTGATGACCGGCGGCATGCTGGGCCCGCAGGACACTTCGTTCTATGCCATGCGCAGCTCGGTAGAGCAGGCGGTCAAGATCATCAAGGCGGACCCGGCGATTCAGAACGTGATGGCGTTTACCGGGGGACAGGGCGCGACGAACGGGGGCTTTACCTTCGTGGCCTTGAAGCCGCTCGGCTCCGGTCCGAACGATCGCAAGGCATCGGTCATGACGGTCATCAACCGGCTTCGTCCCAAGCTTGCCACGGTTCTGGGCGCGCAGACCTTCCTGCAGCCGGTGCAGGACATCCGCATTGGCGGACGGCAATCGAGCGCGCAGTATCAATACACCATCACGGCCGAGACGACGGCCGACCTGAACAAGTACGGGCCGCCGCTGCTCTCGGCGCTGCGAAAGGCTCCAGGCATCCTGGACGCGAACTCGGACCAGCAGAATAACGGGCTACAGGCCCTGCTCACCTACGACCGGCCCACGGCTGCGCGGCTCGGCATCACGCCGCAGCTGCTCGACTCGACGCTCTACGATGCGTTCGGGCAGGCCGAGGTCTCGACCATCTATTCCGAACTGAACCAGTATTACGTGGTGATGGAGGTGGCCCAGAAGTACTGGACCTCGCCCGCAGGCCTCAAGAGCACGTACGTGATTCCGAAGCAGGGCGGAGGCGCGGTGCCGCTCGATTCCCTGCTCCACTATGCGGCATCCACCTCACCGCTGGCGGTGAACCATACGGGACTGTTCCCCTCGGTTACGGTCAACTTCAACCTGGCACCGGGGATCTCGCTGGGACAGGCGACCACCACCATCCAGAACCTGCAGCAGCAGCTTGGCTTTCCGAAGTCCGTACATGGCCAGTTTGCCGGCACACTGCAGGCGTTCCAAGCGTCGCTGGGCACGGAGCCGTACCTTGTGCTGACCGCGATCGTCGCAGTGTACCTGGTGCTTGGCGTGCTCTACGAGAGCCTGATCCATCCGATCACCATCCTGTCGACGCTGCCCTCGGCATCGGTGGGCGCGATCCTCGCTCTCATCTTGACCAATACCGAGCTGGATGTGATGAGTATCATCGGCATCATCCTGCTGATTGGCATCGTGAAGAAGAACGCCATCATGATGATCGACTTCGCGTTGAACGCCGAGCGGAACGAAGGCAAGAACACGCGCGACTCGATCTTTGAAGCGTCGATGCTGCGCTTCCGGCCCATTCTGATGACCACCATGGCCGCGCTGTTCGGCGCCGTGCCGCTGGCGGTCGGGTCGGGCATGGGGTCGGAGCTGCGCCGGCCGCTCGGGATCGCCATCATCGGCGGGCTGATCGTCTCGCAGGTGCTGACGCTCTACACCACACCCGTCATCTACCTCTTCATGGATAACCTTCGGCTGAAGGTGCAGGGCGACAAGGGTGCCCGGCTCTTCAGCAAGCGCACCACACCGCAGGAGGTGCATGCCCATGCCTGATCGATCTCACCGGGCGGACGCTCCGCACCGGACACGCAGAAAGCACATCATGTCTAATTTTCGCTTCAAGCACGAGACCATTCTCGCAGCGTTTGCCACGTCGACCCTGCTCCTGGCCGGCTGCCGCGTCGGACCGAAGTATGTGAGGCCGGCAACGCCACCGCCGCCAGCCTTCAAGGAGGCCGCGCCCGAGGCTTACTCCAACTCGCTGCCCGGCACCTGGCAGCCCGCCAAGCCGCAGGATGCGGTGCTGAAAGGCAAGTGGTGGGAGATCTTCAACGAGCCTGAGCTGAATACGCTCGAAGAACAACTCGACATCAACAACCAGAACATCGCGCAGTATTTTCAGAACTTCATGGCGGCCCGGGCCACGGTTCGGGAGTTCAAGGCGCAGCAGTATCCGACCATTACGACGGCGCCCTCCTACAACCGCCAAAGAACTCCCGGTACGCTGCGCAATGCGGTCGCCACCAGCGCCGGCGGGACCACCGGCACGGGCGGGACGGGCACGGGCGGGACCGGGACAGGCACTACGTCGAGCGGGGTGGCGTCGACGAGCGGGACGACGTCGACCGTACTTTCGCTGCCCTTCGACGTCTCCTGGGAGCCTGATCTGTGGGGACGCATCGGCAATCAGATACGGGAGTACCAGTTCGCCGCACAGGTTTCCGCCGCCGATCTGGAGAACGAGCGGCTGACCGAGCAGGCCGACCTTGCCGAATACTATTTCGAGCTGCGGGGACAGGATGCGCTGCAGGATCTCTACAACCAGACCGTGGTCGCAGACCAGAAGATCGTGGACCTGACCAAGGCGCTGTACGAGACCGGCATCGACGACGAGGTCTCGGTCGTGCAGGCGGAAGCGACGCTGCAGGGCGCGCAGGAGGCCGCGGCCGGCATCGCGACCAATCGCGCCATCTACGAGCATGCGATCGCCACGCTGATCGGCAAGCCGGCTTCTAACTTCTCGCTGGCGGTGAAGAATCTGAGCACGCCGATCCCCGCGATTCCGGTCGGGGTGCCGTCGGAACTGCTGGAGCGGCGGCCCGACGTGGCGGCGGCCGAACGCACCCTCGCCGAAGCCAACGCGCTGATCGGCTACGAGAAGGCAGCGTATTACCCGACGCTGTCGCTCACCGGCTCCGGCGGACTTGAGTCTTCGCTCATTACCACGCTGTTTTCGACGCCCGCCATCGCGTGGTCCGCGGGAGCGTCCGCATCAGAGACGATCTTCGACGCCGGTCTGCGCCGAGCGACGGTGGAGCAGTACACGGCGCAGTTCAACGCCGATGTGGCCGCCTACAAGCAGACGGTGCTGACTGCGTTTCAACAGGTGGAGGACTACATCGCCACGCTGCGCGCCACCTCGCAGCAGATGATTCGCGAAGACCAGGCGGTGAAGTCGGCGCAGCGGGCTTACGATCTTGAGACCGCGCGGTATGAGACCGGGGTCGATCCTTACATCAATGTGCTCTCCACCCAGACCACGCTGTTGACCGATCAGACCCAGCAGGTCACCCTGCGCGTGAGCGAGATGACCGCCGCCGTAGAACTGGTGCAGGCACTGGGTGGAGGCTGGAACGCCGCGCAGCTTCCTGCTGCTACCGCGGTGAACAGCAAAGCCGCTGAGGACCAGGTGCGGAACACCCCGTAGGAAGCGGATTGAGTCTGCAAAGCAAAACGGCCTCCGCAAGAGCGAAGGCCGTTTCGCGTCACAGAGATCGATTAGTGCGTCTTGAGGAACAGCAGCACGAAGGTGAAAAGGGTGAGCGACTCGATGAAGGCGAGGCCGAGGATCAGGAACACGAAGATGCCAGGCCGGGCACCCGGGTTGCGAGCCAGCGCTTCGGCAGCCGAGGCGGTTGCCCGGCCCTGCCCGAGACCGCAGAGACCGGCGGCCAGACCCATACCGATACCGACCGCGAGGGCGTCGTAGCTGACACCGCCGCCGGTCGCCTGGGCGCACGCGGGCGTCGCAAAACAAATCGCGGCCAGCGTCATGAAGAGATACCTCGAGAACTGCAGCAAACGAACCATGAAAGCTCCTCTTGCCCCCGTCAGAGTGTTCGCCGCCAGTGGGTGGTTGATGCTCACCGTACTGGCACCCTCACGCTAAGCGGCGAGTCTTGCGTCCAGCCGAGAGGGGGCGCCCCGCGACCGGACAATCTTCCTTAGTGCTCGTGCGAGACTGCGAGCGACAGGTAGATCATCGCGAGCAACATAAAGACGTAAGCCTGGATGATGGCGACGCCGAAGTGGAGCGTCAAGAAGACCAACGGAACGCCGACCGGGATGAGCGAGAAGAACGCAAGCGTCACCATGTCGCCGGCAAACATATTCGCATAAAGACGGACGGTGAGTGAGAGCACACGGGCGCAGTGCGAGATGACCTCGATCGGCAGCATCAGCCAGTAAAGCCACCACACGGGTCCAAGGAACTGCTTGATGTAGCCCAGGCCGTTGGCGCGCACGCCATGGTAGTGGTAGTAGACGAAGGTGACCAGCGCGAAACCAAGCGGCACCACCGCGTTGGCGGTTGGGGATTCAAGCCCCGGGACCAGGCCCATGAGGTTCGCGACCAGGATGAACAGGCCAAGCACCGTGAGATAGGCGGTGAAGCGCTCGTAACCATGGCCGATGATCGATTCGCTCTGCTCGCCGATGAACTCGTGGGTCATCTCGGCCAGGTGCTGCACCGGCCCGGGTGTCTCGACCGAGAGGCTGAAGCGAACGACCACGAAGTAGAGCAACATGCCCACGAAGATGAGCAGCTCCATGGCGAAGGCGTTGGTGATCGGCGCCTGCGGGTAAGCCGGATGAACATGCACAGCCTGCAGCAGGCTATCGACCTGGGCGGAAAAGTGGTGATTCAGAAATCGCGTGAAAAGAAGCTGTGTAGGCATGATTTTGGTTGTGAAAAATCGGCTCCGCTGCGGCTAGATCGTCCAGCGCTTCATCAGGCGGATCGCCTCGATGGTGAGTGAAAGCACACCCAGACCGAGACCTGCCGCAAGCGCGAAGACGGTGCCGTTCAGATACCTAAGACTAGCATAGAGCACCAGCACAGTAGCCCCGAGGCGCAGGAAGAAACCGACCAGGATCATGCCCACCGGCCGGGGCGTTCCGCCCGCGTCCATACGTTCCATGACGGCGGTCATCAAGCGCAACCACTCCCACAACGAGGCGGCCGAAATGGCCGCGCCGATCACCACCAGCAGCGAGCTCTGCCAGCCGAACTTCCACCAGAACAACGCCGCCGCGACGACGCAAAAGACCGCCAGCAGTCGCATGGAGGCCAGCATGGTGTGGCGGAAGTCCGCGTCGGTCAGACCAGCGGTCCACTTGGAATCGATCGTCATCGTCAGTCGCCTCTCTTCAGGTAGCGCGAAGCGGTGTGAAACATCTGGATAAACCCTCCGGCAGCCCCCAGCAGGATGCCGAGGACGCCAATCCAGTGCTGATGAAAGTGGCGATCGAGGGCGCTGCCCAGGAGCAGACCGACGAAGCACCCGAGCGGAATGGCCAGGGCAAGCTGAATCATCGACTCGGCTTTTACCAAGTCGCGCAGGCTGCCCCCGCTGGATTTGGATTTGGGTGTGTCGTCCATCGCTGAGTTACTCTCCGCTGCTCCATTATTGCGCGGCCGGGCACACGGGAGCGCCGGGCCTCGACGCGATACTCTGGAGGAGTGAGGATGAGACGTGTTTGAATCGGAATTCAAAGAGAGGCTCTTCGCCCAGCGGCAGGAGAAGCTGCAACAGATTGGCGCACTTGGCGAGGCGCAGGGCCTGACCCACGCGGAAGCAACCTATCCCAACAGCTTTGCCGCAACGACGACCATCCCCGAGCTTCGGGCCCAGTATATCGACCGGCCGCAGCCGGTCACGGCCGAGGAGCTGGAGGCGCATCGTGTCGAAGTGTCGATTGCCGGCCGCGTCATGCTGCATCGTTCACAGGGCAAGGCCGGGTTCGCACAGATCCAGCAGGGCGGCAAGCGGCTGCAGATTTACGTTCGCAAAGACGATGTCGGGGAGCATCAGTTCAACCTGTACAAGCTGCTCGATCTCGGCGACCACATCGGGGTCTCGGGCTTCCTCTTCATCACGCGCACGGGCGAGACCACGCTGCACATCAACTCCTTGCGCTTCCTGGCGAAGGCCATGCTGGCGCTGCCGGAGAAGTATCACGGTCTTGAAGATGTGGAACTGCGTTACCGCCAGCGCTATCTCGATCTCTTCATGAACACCGGACAGACGCCGAAGCAGGTTGAGCATGGGCCAGCGCCGCAGACTGCCAATGATCCGGACCGGGCGGTGGTTCCGCCGACCGGTTTGCCGCCCGAAGCGGTTGCCAGCGAGCCGCCGCCGAACGTGCGCGAGGTCTTCATCAAGCGCGCCAGCATTCTGCGGGCAATTCGCAGTTTCTTCGACGCGCGCGGATACCTCGAGGTTGAGACGCCCATGATGCAGCCGGTCGCCGGCGGCGCGGCGGCGCGTCCGTTCGTGACTCATCACAACGTGCTGGACGTGGACCTGTTTTTACGGATCGCGCCGGAACTTTATCTCAAGCGCCTGGTGGTCGGGGGCCTGGACCGCGTGTACGAGATCAACCGCAACTTCCGCAACGAGGGCGTGAGCACCCAGCACAACCCCGAGTTCACCATGCTGGAGTTCTACCAGGCGTACGCCAACTACCACGACCTGATGGATTTGACCGAAGAACTGGTGAAGTTCGTCGCGATGGAGGTGAATGGAACCACGAAGACGGTGTTCAACGGCGTGGGGATCGATCTGGGGGTGTGGACGAAGATGTCGATGCGGGAGGCGATTCAGCGCTGGTGGCCTACGGGTGATTTCGGGCCCGCTCCGGCGACAGATACATTCGCCACGAGGGAGTCGCTCCTGAGCTTCCTGTCGAGCCGAAGCCACGTTGAAGACGGCTACTCTACAGGGAGCCCCGGGGGCTTGACAGCCCCTGCCGCATCTCCTGTAAGGATCGAATCTGAACTGACAGTCCATGAAGCGGTCCTAGCTGCAGGAGGCTCGCTCGGTCGAGCGATTGCCGGGATCTTTGAGACCGTTGCCGAAGAGCACCTGATTCAACCCACCATCATCTACGACTTCCCCCTCGCCGTCTCCCCGCTTTCCAAAACCAAGCCCGACGAGCCGGACTGGGTGGAGCGTTTCGAGTTCTACATCGGCGGTTTCGAGGTGGGTAACGCCTTCTCCGAGCTCAACGATCCTGTCGACCAGCGGCGGCGGTTCGAGCAGCAGATGGCCGAGAAGGCACGCGGCGACGACGAAGCCCACCAAATGGACGAGGATTACGTGCGAGCGCTCGAGTACGGGCTTCCGCCCACCGGCGGCGAAGGCATCGGCATCGATCGCCTGACGATGATCCTGACCGGCTCGCGGTCGATTCGCGATGTCATCCTGTTCCCCTTGATGCGTCCACTCAAGAAGGGATAAGCGAAGCGGAGACATGCGAGTGGCTATGCTCTTCTGCATGCAGGAATGCTACTTCCCTTTCAGCTCCGCAGCCTGAGCGGAACAGCTCGCTCAGGCGGTCTCCGCTTTCTTCATCTTCTTGGTTAAAGCCGCGATCGTGGTGCCATTCATGGCGGCGATCGCGTCACCCCGCGAGCGCTGCAGCAGGTTATCGGTGGCGCGATCGCCGGCCGCTGGCCACTCCCCTCCAACCGCCGCGAAGACATCGCCAAAGCCGATGGACTTGGCCGAGGTCCTAAGCTGCGCTCCCCCTTGAGGACCTTTGCGCTGGATGATAAAACCTGCGTTGTGCAGCGCGGGAAAGACCCGCCGGACCATCACCGGACTGGTCTTCAGCGCTGCCGCGATGGTGGCAGACGTGTGCATCGAACCAGGCGCCTGAGCCAGATGCGCGAGGACACGAAGGCTTAAACCGAATCTGCCATTCTGCGCCATGGGAGAAGTTACCACAAGCAGGGCCGAGGGTAGATCAGGAAGTCGCCAGGCGGCGCGCTTGTTGCACCCGGTAAACGTATGCGCCGCCGATATTGCACCCGAACGGAGCGATCAGCATCAGCGCCTGATACCAGCCAGGCTGCCCGCCATGGTAACCATGATACGACAACACTCCGAGAAGCAAGACAATGCCGGCCAGCACGACCCCATGAAGAAGCGGCCGCCGGGGCGCCAGCCGAGCCGTCACCCAGCCGCCGGCAGTGGCCGCCAACAGGCTATAGGCCACGTTGAGCGCGAGGTAGCCCGGCGCCGGGTGGCCGGACTTCAGGTGCAGCAGCCACACAGCGAACAGCGTGCATCCGATCACCATGACGAACATGACCACCAACCCTGCAAACAGGGCAGCCAGGGAACGCAGGAAGGATGCCATGCGACGGCCTCGCTCTTTCGAAATTAGAACCGGAGAGGAACGAGAGAAGCATACCCGATGTTAACCAGAGCAGCATTCGCGGCCAGCGCAGCCTGCGGCGAGAGGCCCGGCGCGAATCTGCTAGCCTTCGAAAGTGAAGATATTGTTTGTTGGGGACATCTTTGGTTCGGCGGGCCGTCACATCGTTCGTGAACACCTGCCTCACCTGCTCGAAACGCATTCCGTCGATCTCCTGATCGTGAACGGAGAGAACGCCGCCGGCGGATTCGGCATTACACCATCGATCGCGGAAGACCTCTTCGATCTGGGCGCGCACGTCATCACCACCGGGAATCACATCTGGGATAAGCGCGAGATCTTTGAATACATGAACGTTCCGTCGGACTCCCACGCGCGTGGCCGGCGCATTCTGCGGCCCGCGAACTACGCCGTCACCACGCCCGGCTTCGGTGTGTACGAGGGGGTGCTGGCCGACGGTCAAGCTTACGCGGTATTCAACCTGCAGGGCCGCGTCTTCATGTCGTCGTGCGACGATCCCTTTCGCAAAGCAGACGAACTGCTGTCGAAGATCAAAGCGAAGGTCATTCTGCTGGACGTGCACGCCGAAGCCACCAGCGAAAAAGTGGCTCTGGGGTGGTACCTGGATGGACGTGTGACCGCGGTGCTCGGCACCCACACCCACATCCCGACGGCGGACGAGCGCCTTTTGCCGCAGGGCACGGCTTACCAGACCGACGTGGGCATGTCCGGACCCTACGATTCCGTCATCGGGGTCGAGAGGGAGCTGGTTTTGCAGCGCTTCCTCACCGGCATGCCGGGGAAGTTTGAACCTGCCAAGGCCAACCCAAAGCTCTGCGCAACTCTGATCGAGTGCGATGGAGCGACCGGTCGAGCGTGCCGTATTCAGCGCATCATGCTTGGAGAATGAGGGCGGAGAGCGGCTCGGGACCGAAATTGGCCAGCAGGCTGCTGCGCACTCCGTGCGGACGGCGGCGCATCGGCGCGTCCACACCCCACACGGTTTCGACCGGAAGCTGGTTCACGACGGGATGCGAAAACAGGTATCCCTGCATCAGCGGAACGCCCAATTCCAGCAGCATTGCGCACTCCGCCTCCGTCTCGATGCCCTCCGCGATCAGCCGAATATCGAGCGCCTCGCAGCATCCGACGAATGCCGCAACGAACTTCTGCCGCGTGAAGGAGGTGTCGATGCCGCGCACCAGAGAACGATCCAGCTTGAGCACCTCGGGGTGACATTCGACCAGGGCAGCGACACCTGAGTAACCGGCTCCGAAATCGTCCATGCCGGTGGCGAAGCCGGCCCTGCGGTTCCGTTCCATCAACTGCTTGTACTCCGCAATCGAGAGCCGATGTTCTTCGGTGAACTCCAGCAGAATGTTGGCTGGCAGGAGACCAAGATTCTTTGCCGTCTTCGCGACAAAATCGCTGTTCAGCGCATCGGGATGCAGGTCAGGCTGCACGTTGAGGCATAAGGACGCGCCCAGCTCGGCGATTCCAAGGCGCGCGGCGAGCTGGATGGTGGCCTCCGCGGACTGGCGGTGGAATACGCGCAGCGCGGCGGCATCCAGATGCCCGATCAGTTGCGGGTAACTTGTTCCGTCGGTTCCCCGGGTCAGAGCTTCATAAGCGAGGATCGTCCGCTTTGCGACGTCGACAATTGGCTGAAACGCGGTCTGGAAAGCAGGCAGATTAAACGGACCCGAGCCCCCGACGTACCCTCTGCCCATTTTCGAACACCTCACGTAACCACTTCAACAGTTACTAGGAAGTTCAAAGTTAGCCGATGGTGGCCCGTGACGCAACCACTATTTGTGCAACTTTGGAGTGAACGATGCGTTCGATCAAACGATTGACTGCTTGCAGACAGAAAAGCCGCCCGGATGAGCGGCTTTCGTGGAGTGAGCGTGGTGGCTAGCGCCGGCGAACGGGCGGCTTCACCGGCCCCTTCTTGACCTCTTCCCCGTCGGACATCGTGATCATCAGCGGCTTCTGTGTGTACGAAGCCCAGATGCCCATCAGCGTGATCTTGCTTCCGACCGCGGGAACCGTCTTCAGCGGAGTCTTCATGTTAAAGGTGAAGTCTGCTGTCTTGGACTGCACCGCGTCGTCCGAATAGGCAACCTGGACCTGGTCCGGAGTCGCCGAGATCACGGTAGCATCGGGGATTTTGTCGCCCTTGCCCTTCACCGTAGCAAAGACCTTGTCCGCATCCTCCGGCTTGCCATTCGCCAGGATGAATTCCTTGTCGCTCAATGCAAGCGTCGCCAGGTCAGGAGTGGATGCAACCGTCTTCGCTGCGATGTCCGCATCCGAAGGCGCCGGAACGATGGTGAACCCATCCGGCGGGTTCAGGTTTGCTTTGGCCGCCGTCACCACGGCGTCGTACCCGTCGGCGCCGCCGTGGTACTTCTTGTAGCAATAGCTGGCCAGCGGCTGCAGTTGCGCCTGGAAGTTGGCTGGCGCATAGGACGCCGCACGCGTGGTGTAGAAGGTGCAGTTCACATAGTCCGGCGGGGTCGACAGATAATACGCCTGGCCGAGGTAGTAGGTATCCTGCAACGCGGTGCCAGGAGCCTGTGTCTGGGCGATGGGCGTTGCCGCCAGTTCCGACTTGAAGGCGGATATCGCGCCCGCGTAATCCTTCTTGGCCAGGTCGTCGTTGCCGATGGTGCTGTAGAACGTCGGGAAGATCTTTGCCGTCTGGGCAGAGAAATCACTGTCGGAGACGCTTGCCGGCTTGGTCACGGCGAGCCCCTTCTGAGCGTAGCTGGCCGCGGCATCCAGATCCGCCTGGTGCGCCGCGGGGTCCTTCTCGTTAGCCGCCTGCTGCGAACGGAAGACGGCCTCCACGGTCAGCGCCTGCAGGTTGTTCGGGTCAAGCTGCAGCACCTTGTCGGCGGTGCTGATTGCCTTCGCCGCGTCGAAACTGCTGTAGTCGATCATGAGCCGCACCAGCACGTCCTGTTTCACTGCGGATTTCGGGTATTTGGTCAGGTAGGCCTCAAGCGCGGGCGCCTGCGTTTGCGGCGTCGTCTGCTTGTTGACCGCGTTATCGTAATCCTGGTATTCGGCCGGATCCATCTGGATCTGGCCCGATGCCGGAGCAGCCTGGGCAAAGCCGGTGGCGAAGTGTGACAGGACACCGGGAGCAGCAAACAACGCGGTTGCTGCCAGAAAGGACGAGACTGCCTTCTTCATTCAGAGCTCCTCGAAATCAATAACTAGGTTCTATCAGATTAAGACGATGCCTGTTGCCCAATCGCGACTTCCGCTGCTGCGCACATCGAGACGCTGAAAGCATCAGCCCAAGGCTGGTCCCTGGTCAAGCCCTCACTCAACAGATCCCAAAGATGAATGAAGGAGACTCCAGCTCCGGCTGCCGCGGATGCATATTGTTCTTTGATGATGCCGATTATAGGAACCACGTTGCTCCCGTGCAAGGTTCACCTTGGAGACGATTTGCGCGGCCGGGCTTCCGCTGAAACAGTGCCCTGCCCCGTCCGGCCCGGACCTTGGAATGGCTTGTCGGGCTTCCTGCGATCGCCCGGGTATTCGCCGTGGGATTGCGCGCATGTCCCAATCCATGGAATTGCGCTTGCCTTATCCACAAGATGTGGGGTTGAAGGGTTTGATTCCTGGCCGGGCCGCCGCTAGAGTTGAAGCATACTTCCATGGCGCCTTCAGAATGAAAGATGGAAGTGATTTCGAAGCGTAAGACCGAAAGCCTATGCTCAAGCTGAAAAAGGTTCAGATCCTCGGGTTCAAGTCGTTCTGCGATCGCACCGATGTGCAGCTCGCAGGCGAAGGCATCGCCGCCATCGTTGGACCGAACGGCTGCGGCAAGTCGAATATCTCGGACGCCATCACCTGGGTGCTCGGAGAGCAGTCGGCCAAGAGCCTGCGCGGAATCAAGATGGAAGATGTTATCTTCGCCGGCACACGGGACCGCAAGCCGACGGGCATGGCCGAGGTGTCGCTCACGCTGGTGGATCCCGAGGTGTACGACGGAACCAGTGATCGGGATTCCGCGCCCGACCTGACCATCGACGGCAGGCACATCACCGACTGGAACGAAGCGCACCTGCGCGAGCAGCGCGCGGCGGAGACCGAAGAAGCGGTCGCGGAGGCGCAGCCGGGTGTGGTTCTCAACCCTGAAGAGGCATACGAAGCCGCAACCGCAGGCGTGGCCGAGCAGAACGCAGGCGACCAGAATGTCGTCCTCAAGATCCGCCGCCGCAAGTTCGGACGCACCCCGGTGCGTGCCGGCGAGCTCACCATCACCCGCAGGCTCTTTCGCTCGGGTGACTCGGAATACCTGCTGAACGGAAAGATCTGTCGCCTGCGCGATATCCAGGACATCTTCATGGGCACCGGGCTCGGGGGCGAGTCCTACGCGATCATCGGGCAGGAACGCATCGGCCAGCTGTTGAGCGCGAAGCCGCAGGATCGCCGCTCCATCATTGAAGAGGCAGCGGGCATCACCCGCTTCAAGACCAAGAAGCGGCTCGCCGAGCTGCGACTCGAGTCCGCGCGGCAGAACCTGGCGCGCGTCAACGACATCTTTGAGGAAGTCACCAAGCAGATGGGCACGCTCAAGCGCCAGGCTGCCAAGGCCGAACGCTACGGGCAGATACGGGCTGAGCTGCGGACCAAGCTTCGGGTGGTTCTGGCCAGCCGCATCTCGCAGCTGGATGCGGAGCTTGCGGATGCGACCACCCGGATCGCGACACTGACGATGGAGGTGGACGCCCACGTCGCAGAGATTGAGGCAATGGACGCGGAGCATACCGAAGGGGTGCGCCACGGCTACGCGCTCGACCAGCAGATCCGCGAACACGCCGCGACCGCCAACCAGAGTGCCGTGGAGTTGGAGCGCATCTCGGCCCGTGCCGCCGCCAATCAGGACCGAGTCGCAGAGCTATCGGGGCGTTTGGAGGCTGGCGCGATCGAAATGGAAGGCGCGCGCGCCCAACTCGCCGCACTGGCCAGCGAACAGGAACAGGTGCGTAGCTTTCTCGACTCCGCAACCGCCGAAGCCGGCGCATCGCGCGAGGCTGCGCAACGGCGGCAGCAGGACGCCCAGGAGGCGGTGCGGGCCGTCCAGGCGCGCGAGCAGCAGGCGGAAGCGTCGCGCCGGAACTCCATGCAGTTGATCCAACGGGCCGGCCAAGTCCGCAACGAAGAAGCGCAGGCCGCGGCCTCGCTGGCTGGGCTGGAACGGGAGAGCGACCGCTTGATTGCGGAGTCGGCCACCGCGCGCGAAGAGCTGGCTGCCCTGGGGCTGCAGCGCGGACAGGTAAAGATGTCGTTCGAAGGAGTGAACGAGCGGCTGAAGCGTCTCGAAATCGAGATCTCCGAGTTGCGGCTGGGCATCGAACAGGCGCGGACTGAAGAGTCGGTCTCCAAGCGTCATGGCGACAAGTTGCGGGGCGAGGTGGCCAGCGTGAACGGACGGCGCAGCTCGCTGGAAGGCCTCATTCGCGACCACTCGTATTCGACGGAGACCGTGAAGAACATCTTCCGCGCGACCGCGAAGAAGACGCTGCCCGGACAGCAGAGCGCGACGCTGGGGACGCTGGCGGACTTTCTTGAAGTCGACGGCGCGTATGAGCAGGTGGTCGACGAGTTCCTTCGCGACGAGTTGAACTACATCGTGGTAAGGGACTGGGATGCCGCCGACGAGGGCATTCGCCTGCTGAAGTCGGATGTAGCCGGGCGCGCGACGTTCCTGATTGAACCTTCGGACGAGCCTGGCTACACCGACGCTCGCGAGCGCTCGGTGCAGTTGAACCGCGAGGGCGTTCGCCCGCTGACCGAGTGTGTTCGGGTGCTCAACGGGTTTGGCCGCTCGCTGGAGGTGCTGCTGCCCCGGCTGCGCGAAGGCTTTGTCACCGTGGACGCTGCCCAGGCGCGGGAGCTGGCGCTGCAGCATCCGGAGGGCTACTTCCTGGCGCCCGGTGGAGAGACCTTCCACGGGCTGACGGTCACCGGCGGCCGGCCAAGTTCAGGCGGTCCGCTGGCCCTCAAGCGCGAGCTGAAGGAGGTTGAGGCCAGACTGGCCGCGCTCCAGCAGGAGCTGGCTGCGACCGACCTGCGCACGTCGCAACTGCAGCATGACCTGGCGGAGCAGAATGCGCTGCTTGAGGCCAGGAATCACGAGCGGCGCGATGCCGAGCGGGAGGCCGCAAACTCCGGCGCAGCGTTGCGGCAGATGGAATCGGAGACGCACCGTATCGAGCGCCGACTGCAGGAGTGGATGCTCGCTACCGATCGCAACCGCGACGCGCGCAACCAGAAGGCGGACCTGATCGCCGCGCGGCAGGTGCAGGCGGCGGAGCTGGAGGCGGAGCGCGCAGCACTCGAAGCCAGGTTGGCGGAGCTGACCGGCGAGGTCGAGCATCTGCGCAGCCTGCGCGAGCAGTTGCAACAAGCTGCCGCAGAGGCGAGCGCCGCGCTGGCCGGACTTGAAGAGCGTCGGCGTAACGCGCAGGCGAACTTCGAGCAAACCACGCGCCTGTTCAACCAGCAGCAGCAGCGGATCGTCCAGTTGGAGCAGCAGCTAGCCGCTGCGGCCACCGAGAAGCTGCGCCGCGAACAGGAGACGGCCTCGCTCGCTGCCCAGCACGAAGCGTCCGCTGCGGCGCGTGCGACGGCGGTAGCGCAGCAGGCTCGGCTTACCGAAGAGGCGCAGGCGCTGCGCGCCGTGACCTCTGCGCTCGACGCGAAGCTGCGTGCCGCTCGGGCGGAGACCGAGGCGGTGCGCGAACGGCGGGCAAGCCTCTCGGCGCGGGTGGCGAAGCTGACCTCCGATATTGAGCACCTGGAAACAACCTGCCTGGACGATCTGGCCGTCCCCGCGGCGACCCTGCGCGAAGACGCGACCATCGAGCGCATTGAGGGTGAGGCGCTGAACCACCAGGAAAGCGAGTCGCGGGCGCTGAAGCAGAAGCTCGAAGCCATGGGGCCAGTCAACATGATGGCGCTCGAGGAGTACCAGGAGGCGTTTGGCCGGCACAGCTTCCTGGAGGCCCAGAGAAAAGACCTGCTGGAATCGATCGACAACACCACCGCCTCGATCAAGGAGATCGACGACGTGTCGCGGGTGAAGTTCGACGAAGCCTACAAGATCATCAACGAGAATTTCGCGCTGACCTTTACCAGGCTCTTCGGCGGCGGCCAGGCGTTCATGCGGCTGACCGATCCGGACAACCCCAACTCGGATGCGAGCGGGATCGAGATTGTGGCGTCGCCTCCGGGCAAGAAGCTGCAGAACATCCTGCTGCTGAGCGGCGGCGAGAAGGCGCTGACGGCGCTCTCGCTGCTGGTGGGCATCTTCCAGTTTCAGCCGGCACCGTTCTGCATCCTGGACGAAGTGGACGCTCCGCTGGACGAGACCAACGTAGGCCGCTTTGCGCGGATGATCGCGGACATGAGCCGGACGACGCAGTTTATCGCCATCACCCACAATAAGCGAACGATGCAGCAGGCGGATGTGATCTACGGCGTGACCATGCAGGAGCCAGGCGTTTCGAAGATCGTGAGTGTCAATCTGGGACAAGGTAATCGCAGCCGGGACGAACAGGAGTTGGCGCGGCGAGTGGCCTGAGCTGAATGAAGGAACTGCACCCACCCACTTCTTGTAGATGTGGCTTATTTTTACGGACTAAACGGCTTAGGCTTGGTTAAACCGGATGCATGTCCTGCGTAAGCGAGTGATTTGCGGTTCCGAGCCCGTCACTAGCCGTTCACCGATCAAGGGGTAGGATGCTGCCGTGGCGCAAAGAACACGTTTGATTCTTCCTGCTCCGTTGCAGCTTGTTGATGGGTATGTGTCTCCGCAGGCTAAGATAAAGGTTCAGCCAAGATGACGAAGTGCAAGCGTGGCCGGTAGACGCTTGAGTTCAAGCAGAAGCCGGGCCGGCTGGTTGGGTGGGCCAAGAGCCCGGATCGGCTGCGCGGTGGAGCAAGACTCTGGGCAAGTGGCTGGAAGCTCCTCGTGCCGGACTTCTGGGGCGCCGGGCAACGCGCAGGTGTCCGACGAGCAGGTGGAGATTAGCCTTCATACGCGGGCCGAGTTGGCTTGGGCGACGGTGAAGCGCGACATACTCCACCCCCTCCCCGCCAGGGCAAATGCCCCCACAGTGCGGCCGATTGGAAGTTGTGTCCGGCGCGCTGAAGGTGGAACGGCCGTGTGGCATAGAGTTCAAGAGCACAGGGAGCCGAAGAAACTATGTAACGAATTGATCATGCAGTCGATGCTGCTCTTTAAGCTCAGCGACATCCGAGCACAAGTACCACTTCACGACCGCTGTCGCAGCAGCCTAACCAAGAAGGTGCAACGGCAGCCCGACGAAATCCAGAGAAAACGGTAGGCTTATGAGCGACGCGTTCTCGGGGGCAAGATCATGGATGACGGGGAGCGTGGGTATCGATAGTGCGCATCTGATAGACTTGACCTTGTTGTTGCGGTGGCGATTGTGGTGTCCGCCAAGACTCCTGAATTCGAATTCACAGCGGCGATAAGGTAGGATAGACGAGAGCCGCGAAAGGCTTTGTTTTAGCTGACATTACCAAGTGGTTCAAAAACAAATTTGGGGACGTAGCTCAGTTGGT
Source organism: Rhodanobacteraceae bacterium (assembly GCA_903970285.1). Taxonomy (GTDB): domain Bacteria; phylum Acidobacteriota; class Terriglobia; order Terriglobales; family Acidobacteriaceae; genus Edaphobacter. The sequence goes on from CAJCHN010000090.1 coordinate 32,607, forward strand.
TAGAGCGCTGCCCTGTCACGGCAGAGGTCGCGGGTTCGAGCCCCGTCGTCCCCGCCATAGATTCTAAAAGACTTAGAAGCTATGGCGACCTACAGTGACAAGCAAATCTGGGTTCGATATGGGTGCACTCATGCAAAACGCGGGTGAGATTCACCCCTCGTTTCACCCAGATTGGGAACCATCATCTTTACAACCTTGCTCTGTGCGGCTCGCTTATGCGAGTTCACGGCCTGCGTGTATACGTCGAGCGTGATCCTGCTGTTCGCGTGCCGTAGCAGCTCCTGTACCGTCTTCACATCTTCCCCGTTTGCCTTCAGCAACGTGCCGAAGGAGTGGCGGAAGGTGTGCCAGCCGATGTTCTTGTTGATGCCGGCCTTGCGAGCGACCGGCTTGATGTACCGCTTCATGAGGTTGTCCGGCCAGTAAGGCTGCTTGCCCTTCTTTGCCGGACTTGCG